>NZ_JAFLNG010000017.1 GCF_017427025.1 Streptomyces sp. FH025 | reverse complement strand
CGGGAGAGCCAGGCACAGGACTGCTACGGTGCAGGCCGCGGTCGCGCCGAGGGCGTGCCGGCGGTGGCGGCGCTGGTCGGCGCGTCGGCGGATCTCCGCAGCGGGCAGGGTCGGTGCGGGCATCTGCGTGCCGAGCAGCCGCAGCCGGTCGGCGAGGGTGTCGTGGATGGGGTCAGACACGGAGCTTTCCTTCCTCGCTGGTCGGGGTCTGGTCGGCGAGTCTGGCCGCGAGCGCGGCCCGGCCGCGGGCGAGGCGGCTCTTGACGGCGCTGAGGCTGGCGCCGGTCTCGGCCGCGACCTGCTCGACGGAGAGGTCGCACATGTGGTGCAGGACCAGGGCGCTCCGCTGCGCCTCGGGCAGGTCGCGGAGCGCGGTGACCAGCATCAGGTGCTCCTCGGTGGGCGGCTCGACGGTGGGTGGTTCTTGGCGGTGGTGGCGTCCGGCCAAGTGCAGGCCCCGGGCCAGACGTCGCCAGCGGGAGAGGGCCAGCCGCCGGGCCGTGGTCCGGATCCATGCCTCCGGGGCGTTGCCCGGGTCGAAGGTGCGCCTTCGGTCCCACGCGCGGATGAAGGCCTCCTGGACCACGTCCTGCGCTTCGGACCAGTTGCCGGTTAGCGCGTAGAGCTGCCCGGTCAGGCGGGAGAAGGACGCCGCGTAGAACGCGTCGAACTCCTGTGGCGTCATCAAGGGCCTCTCTTCCGGGACTGTCCGTCAGCTCGCGGCACAGGCGGCTCGCGAGGAGGCACTCCTCGGGCGCGGCGGTGGAGCCGTGCGTCCTGGGCGGAGCCTCCCGCCCTGTACGCACGAGCGCCGTCCCAGGGTCGCAGCGACGGCCTATGACCTGGATCACGTGTGCGGGGTGAGACCTGCCGGGCGTCGGGAGGCGTACAGGGGTGCTGGCATCAACCGGACGCCGGCAGGAAAGGACACGGATTCATGCGTATCCGCCCGATCATGCTCATCGCCGCCACCGTCACCGCCGCGGCCATCGCGACCGCGGGGGGAATGGCCACTGCCGCAACCGGCACCTCCACGCCCACCCCCACGGCCCACGGCAAGCCCTCCGGTGCGCCCACCGCCACGGCCCACGGCAGCAGCTCGCCCGTTACCCGTGCGACTGCCACCCCGGCCGCTTTCACCGTCACCAGCACGGCGACAGCCCCGATCGAGGCCGGGGCCGTCGCCGAGATCCTGGCCTCCTGCCTGGGTGCCGACGCGTCGCGGTACCACGCGGTGATCGCGGTCCGCGCTCCCGTCGCCTCGTCGGACACCGACGGCGTGGTCATCGCCGTCAACTCCGCCGACCAGTACGTGCAATGCGAGTCGAAGGGCCACAAGGGCACCAGCATGTCCGTGCCTCCGACGTTCATCAACGACCGCCTGTGGGGCACCGGTCACCTGATCGAGTACTTCGACAGCTTCAGCGCGCCGGCCGGTGCCGGGCAGTTCCTCTCGCTGGGCGCCGGGCACTACACACCCGAGGTCGCCAAGGTCACCATCAGCTACGGCGACGACCCCACGCAGTACCCGGCCGTCATGGCAGGCGGCGCGTTCGCCTACACGGCGGCCATCTCCACCGGCCACAACGGGAACTCCGTCCCCCCGGCCCCCTACGTCCATGCCTACGACGCGGACGGCAAGGAGATCTACAACCAGAAGACGCAGCCCACGGTCAAGGGCGCCCGCCAGTAGGCGCTACCCAGGCGCCTGGTGGTGGGGCGGCCATCCCCGCGGTCGCGCGGGGCCGCGCGGCGGAGGAGCACACGCAGTGTGACGATCGCGGCGGACAGGCAGAGGCAGAAGTCCACGACGCGGCCGCGCTTCCCGGTGCGGCGCCGCGGCCTGCCGAAGCCGTTCATCCGCGAGTGGCTCCGCCCCACCACCCACCTCCCCCGGACGACGATGGTCGACGATCCGACCGCCGTGTACGGTGCGATCGGCGAGGGCTCGGCGGTGCCGTTGTTCATGCCACGCCGCACCATTCGATCGCCGCCATCGCGTAGGCCTTCGCGGCAGCGACCATCTCGTCGATCGCGCACCGTTCATCGACGGCGTGTGCCATGGACTGAGCGCCCGGCCCCAGCCCCACCGCGGGTATGCCGGCGGCGGTGAACCAGGCGAGATCGGTGGCCGAGGGGAACGGCAGCACATCGCCCGGGCCGGCGAACGAGGTGCCGAGGGCCGCTCGCTCGCGAGCGGCCCGCACTGTTCGGCAGAGCGGATGATCCCGGTCGGTCCGCCCGCCCGGATAGTGCATCGGCCAGTCGATGCGCGGAGGGTTGACGCGCAGCCAGGGGTCCTGCCGCACGATGCTATGAACTCCGTGACAACGCCGGTGCGTGAGCCGCAGATGGACCGAGGGGTCGCCCGTCGCGAAGCCCTCCTGGACGCCGCGACCCGACTGCTGGCGCGGGAAGGCGCGCGCGCCTTGACCCACCGGGCCATCGCGGCGGAGGCGGGTACCACCCACGGCATCGCCCGCTACTACTTCGGCACCCTCGACCAGTTGCTCGACGAAGCCCTGCGACGTCTGGCCACCCAGCAGATCGAGGAGGTGCGGGCACTGTTCCACCGGCTGCCGGACGTCGACATCCCGCAGCGGATCACCCGCATCGTGCAGTACGTGACCGGATCCCTGGCCCGTGACCGGGACTCCGGCATCGCCCGGTACGAGTTCTTCCTGGAAGTCGCTCGCCGCCGCCAGCTACAGGACACCCTCAACGAATGGGGGGTCGCCCAGCGGGCGGCCTTCGCCCGCGAACTGCGCGGGGCCGGATCCGCGGACCCCGAGGCCGACGCCGCGGATCTGCTGACCATCATCAACGGTCTGCTCCTGGAACAACTCGCGCTGCCCACCGACGACTTCGAGACCGTCCGGCTGCGACCGGCCGTCGAGCGGTTCTTCCCGGAGGGCTGAACTCCAGCGTGGCAACCCGCCGGTCCTGATCGGCCGCCGCTAGGGTCGCCGATGTCGCGGAGGGTCTCCGGCCCGGTAACCCCGGTGATCCGGCAGCACCGCGTCCGACCGCCATCGCATCCGCCGCGGAGGTTCCATGGGTTCTTCGGTCACCACCGCGCGGCGTGCGCGGTCGCGACTCCAGCAGGGCAGCACGCTGCTGCGATGGCTGTTCACCACGGACCACAAGGTGATCGGAAACCTCTACCTGGCGACGGCTTTCGGCTTCTTCCTGGTGGGCGGCCTCATGGCACTGCTGATGCGCGCTCAACTGATGGGGCCCGACACCGGTTTCCTGTCGAACCAGCAGTACAACCAGATGTTCACAATGCACGGCACCATCATGCTGCTGCTGTTCGCCACTCCGACGTTCGCCGGTTTCGCCAACGCGATCATGCCACTCCAGATCGGGGCCCCGGATGTCGCGTTCCCCCGGCTGAACGCCTTCACCTATTGGGCGTTCCTGCTGGGCGGACTGATGGTCCTCAGCGGCTTCCTCACCTCCACGGGGGCGCCCGCGTTCGGCTGGTTCGCGTACGCGCCGCTGAACGGTCCGGTGTTCTCACCCGGCACGGGCGGTGACCTGTGGGCGCTCGGTCTGGTCGTGGCCGGCCTCGGCACGATCCTCGGCTCGGTCAACTTCGTCACCACGATCACCTGTCTGCGGGCGCCGGGCATGACCCTGTTCCGGATGCCGGTCTTCACCTGGAACGTGCTGTTCACCTCGATCATGGTCCTGCTGGCCTTCCCGGTGCTGACGGCGGCCCTGTTGCTGCTGGAGGCGGACCGGAAGTTCGGCGCGCACGTCTTCGACGCCGCGAACGGCGGGGCACTGCTGTGGCAGCACCTCTTCTGGTTCTTCGGCCACCCGGAGGTCTACATCGTCGCGGTGCCGTTCTTCGGCATCATCAGCGAGATCATCCCGGTCTTCAGCCGCAAACCGCTGTTCGGCTACTACGGGATGATCGGCGCGACCATCGCCATCACCTCGCTGTCGATGTCGGTGTGGGCGCACCACATGTTCGCCACCGGCCAGGTGCTGCTGCCGTTCTTCTCGATGATGTCGTTCCTCATCGCCGTGCCCACCGGCGTGAAGTTCTTCAACTGGATCGGGACCATGTGGAACGGCTCGCTGTCCTTCGAGACACCGATGCTCTGGTCGGTCGGGTTCCTGGTGACCTTCCTGTTCGGCGGACTGAGCGGGGTGCTGCTGGCGGCGCCGCCGATCGACTTCCACGTCACCGACAGCTACTTCGTCGTGGCGCACCTCCACTACGTCCTGTTCGGGACCGTGGTGTTCGCGACGTTCGGGGGCTTCTACTTCTGGTGGCCGAAGCTGACCGGCAAGATGCTCGACGAGCGGGTCGGGAAGGTCCACTTCTGGAGCCTGTTCGTGGGATTCCAGACCACCTTCCTGGTGATGCACTGGCTGGGCGCCCAGGGAATGCCGCGCCGCTACGCGACGTACCTGGACGTGGACGGCTTCACCGCGCTCAACGTGCTCGCCTCGTGCGGTGCGTTCCTGCTCGGGGTGTCCAACCTGCCGTTCTTCTACAACGTCTGGATCACCACCCGGCACGGCGTCCGGGTCGCCCAGGACGATCCGTGGGGCTGGGGCCGGTCCCTGGAGTGGGCGACGTCCAGCCCCCCGCCGAAGCACAACTTCCACGTGCTGCCGCGGATCCGGTCCGAGTCGCCGGCCTTCGACCTGCACCATCCGGAGGTCCCGTCCGAGGACGGCGGGGGCGGTCGGCAGTCCGGTGACGAGCGGAAGCGGGGGAACGCCCGATGAAGGCCGAGGGGTGGCTGTTCTCCATCATGGCGGCGTTCTTCGCCGTGGTCGGGCTCGTCTACGGGCTCTGGGCCCGAGAGCCCGCCGGCAAGGCGATCCTGGCGGTGGCGTTCCTGATGTCGGCGCTGATCGCCTCGTTCTGGTTCGTCCAGCACCAGCGGCGGGGCCACGGCAGGGCGCAGGACCGCAAGGACGCCGAAATCGCGGAGACCGCGGGGCAGATCGGGTTCTTCCCGGCCCGCAGCGGCTACCCGGTGCTCGCGGCGGTGGGCGTGACGGTCTTCGCGCTGGGGCTGGCGTTCGCCCTGTGGCTGGTCGTCGTCGGCGCCCTGGTCCTCGCGCTGGCCGTGTTCGGGTTCATCTTCCAGTACCGCGACCACGACGGCGCGTGATCCAGCGCAGCAGGCGGCGGAAGGGACCGGCCGCGGGCCGCCGGGGCATCCGTTCGGCCGGGGTGCGAGGGTGCTGCGGGGCCGCGAGGACGGCCGCGACCTGCTCCGACTCCCCTTCGGTGGCGGGAAGTTCGACCCGGTCGCGGTAGAACCAGGAGCTCGCCGCCGCCCGTGCCCGCTCCCGGCGCGACGCCCCGGCGGGGGCGGGCGGTGGCGTCGGCGCGTCGCGCACCAGCATCACCTGCCGCTCGGCGGGCCGGACGGGCCGGTGGTGGCCCTCGAAACCTCCGTCGAGGGACTGGTCGATCCGGCCGGTCTCGTCGCCGTTCAGGAGGCGGGAGCGGTCCCGGGCCTGGAGGGCCAGGCAGAGCCGGCGGGTGAGCACGAACGAGACGGGCGGCAGGACGACCAGAGCCGCGCGCAGCACGTTGGTGAGCGCGTCGACGGAGACGCCGAACTCGAACGCGATCACGTCGTTGCCGCCCGCGATGAGCAGCACGGCGTAGAACGCGACTCCGGCGACCCCCAGCGCGGTGCGGGTGGGCTTGTTGCGCGGCCGGTCGCACAGGTGGTGCTCGTCCGGGCCGGGGTCGAGCCACCGTTCCACGAAGGGGTAGGCGTACAGCAGCGCGAACATCAGCCCGGGCAGCACCACCGCGGGGAGGAGGACGTTCCACGACAGCGTGTGCCCGAGCACCCGGGTCTCCACCGCGGGCATGAGCCGCAGGGCGCCCTCGATGAAGCCGATGTACCAGTCGGGCTGGGCGCCGGCCCCGGCGGTGTCGGGCCGGTAGGCGCCGTAGCGCCAGATCGGGTTGATCTCCGCGAGGAAGGCGGACAGCGCCATGACGCCGCCCACCGTGAACATCAGGCCGGCGCTGCGGGCCATGAACTGCGGGAAGAAGGGCATGCCGACCACGTTCCGATTGGTGCGGCCGGGCCCGGCCCACTGCGTGTGCTTCAGCACGACGACGAGGGTCAGGTGCGCCCCGATCAGCGCGAGCAGCAGGCCGGGCACCAGGAGGATGTGCACGGTGAACAGCCGGGGGACGATCACGTGCCCGGGGAACTCTCCGCCGAAGGCGAAGAACGTGAGGTAGGTGCCGAGCAGCGGCACCGACAGCAGAACGCCCTCGGCGATCCGCAGCCCGGTGCCGGAGAGGGTGTCGTCCGGCAGTGAGTAGCCGGAGAACCCTTCGAGGAGCGCGAGGCTGAACAGCGTCACTCCGATGACCCAGTTGAGTTCGCGCGGTCGGCGGAAGGCGCCGGTGAAGAACACCCGCAGCAGGTGCACGCCGATCGCCGAGACGAACAGCAGCGCCGACCAGTGGTGGACCTGCCGGACCATCAGTCCGCCGCGCACGTCGAAGCTGATGCGCAGCGTCGACGTGTAGGCCTCGGACAGCCGCACGCCGCGCAGCGGCAGGTACGAGCCGTCGTAGACGACCTCGCTCATGCTCGGCTGGAAGAAGAGCGTCAGGTAGACGCCGGTCAGCAGCAGGACGACGAAGCTGTACAGCGCGAGCTCGCCCAGCAGGAACGACCAGTGGTCCGGGAACACCTTGCGCAGCATTTCCCGGCCCGCTTCCGTGACCGGCAGTCGCCCGTCCAGAACGGTGGTGGCGCGTTCCCCCGCCGACGGTTTGCTCGTGACCCTGGTTGGCTCCACGCGAGGCAACCTAGTGCGAGGTCCCGCGCGCGGGGGCGGGCGGGCGCTGCGGCTGCGCCGTCACGCGGTGGCATAACACTCCGACGGCGCAATGCGGCGGTCCGGCACAGGGGTTCGGCCTTGCTCCTCGCGCCCTGCGCCCCGCGCCCGGACGTCCTGGCATCCGTCCGGCGGAGTCCCCGCGTTTCGCCCCACGGATTCCGGGCAGCCGCCGGCTATCAGGACTCAGGGAGGACCAATGTCAACAGGGACTCTCATCACGATCATCGTTCCGATAGCCGTCGTCGTTGTTCTGCTCGCCACCGCCGCCTGGTACCTGGCACGCCGCCGTCGGCTCAGGGAACGCTTCGGGTCGGAGTACGAACGCACCGTCCAGAGCTCGCCGAGCCGCTATGCGGCCGAACGGGACCTGCGCGATCGGGAACAGCGCCATGACCGTCTGGACATCAGACCGTTGCCGCCCGAGGCCAGAAGCCGCTACGCCAGCGACTGGACCAGGGTTCAGCAGCAATTCGTCGACCGGCCGGAGTCGGCCGTGCACGAGGCCGATCGACTCGTGACCGTGGTCATGCACGAACGCGGTTACCCGACCGAGAACTACGAGCAGGAACTGCGTGACCTGTCCGTCGAACACGGGCGCACCCTGGAGCACTTCAGAGCCGCCCACACGGTCAACGAACGGTTGGGCGATCGCAAGTTGACCACCGAGGAGCTCCGTGGCGCGATGGTGCACTACCGCGCGCTCTTCGACGAGCTGCTCGGCAACGGCCAGTCGGCCACCGGCCCGGCCTGAGGTGCCGCCCCTCGTGGCCGCCACACAGAGACGAGGTGAACCAGAGATGACGCACGTGAACCGTCCCACGGACGAGGAAGAGAGCTTGACCACCGAGGACCTGGCCCGCTCGGGCACGAGCGGCGAGGGTGAGGAGAGCGAGACTGAGGAGAAGGTGACACAGGAGGAGACCAGAGGCGAGGGCCAGGAGGACCGCCCGCTCTTCCCCGGAGAGGCCACGGACACCGAGTTCGGGCGCGCGCCGGAGAGCGGTGGGGACGACCACGGCGAGCCCGGGTCCGAGGAGCACCGGGAACGACAACCGCTGTTCGCGCCGGAGGACGAGCAGGAGCTCAGGTCGCGCTGGGGCGAGATCCAGAACGACTTCGTCGACGACCCCCGGGAAGCGGTACGGGCGGCGGACGGGCTTGTCGCGGACCTGATGCAGCGGTTGGCGAGCTCCTTCGCCGACCACAAGCACGGGTTGGAACAACAGTGGAACCGCGGCGAGGAAGTACAGACGGAGGACCTCCGGCTGGCACTCCAGCAGTACCGGTCCTTCTTCAACCGACTGCTCAGCAGCTGAACAGCGAACGCAGCCCGGGCCGCGCCGGCGGCCCGGGCCTCGTTGCGGTGGCCCGGGCCTCGTTGCGGTGGCCCGGGCCTCGTTGCGGCGGCCCGGGCCTCGTTGCGGCGGCCGTGGCATACGGGTGGCCCGTCCAGCCGCGCGGCAGCCACGACTCGGACGGGTCACCGGTTCGGACGGCTCACCAGTAGTGACGCCGGCCCCCGACGGCATGACCCAGGCTGCCGAGGATCCACAGGATCACGCCGATGACCAGCAGGACGATACCGATCGACCACAAGATGCTGATGCCGGTGACGAAGCCGACAACCAACAGAATTATCGCAAGGATGATCATGTTGGCCTCCAATCGCACGGTCGCGGTTACCCGAATTCCGCGGCACTAATCAGGCCCCGCTCGACGGCCGCCGTCACCTCTCCTCCCGCCGTTGCGCTACGTGCCCAGCCGTGCGCCGAGCCCCGACAGGTGCCGTTCGATCGGCGGAATCACGCGCGGGGCGAGTGCGGCGACGACCATCGCGGTGGCGACGCCCGTCCAGGCGACCGGACCGAGCGGGGTGCAGCCGAAGAACTGGCTGACCAGGGGCGTCTCGATCAGGACGGCCAACACAGCGGCCGAGCCGAGGGCGGTCAGCAGCACCAGTGGGCTGTGGCTCCGCCCGGTCACGGTCTGGGTGAGCTGGGCGCCGACCACCCCGCACAGGGCCATCGTGCTGGTCCGTCGCGCGGAGCCCGGGGTGGCCGTGCCGATCAGCCAGGCGGTGGCCGCGCCGAGCGCGGTGACGATGCCGCGGTGCCGGATCTGCCGGGTCAGTGGATCACCCAGCGCGGCGAGGCCGACGGGGACGCTGTCGGCGAGGGCGGATTCGCCGTCCGGGCGCTCGTCGGTGATCTCGTCCCGGGGCGTCACCGAGACCGCCATCGCCGGGAACATGTCGGTGAGCAGATTGACCAGCAGGATCTGGCGGGTGGACAGCGGCGAGGAGCCGGACAGCAGCGTGCCGAGCACCGAGAAGCCGATCTCGCCGGCGTTGCCGCCGATCAGCACGCTGATCGCGTCCGCGACGCTGCGCCACAGCCCGCGGCCCTCGGCGACGGCGGCGACCAGCATCGACAGGTCGTCGCTGGTGATCACCAGGTCGGCCGCGTTGCGGGCGGCGGCCGAGCCGCGTACCGCGATGCCGACCCCGATGTCGGCGGCGCGGATGGCGGCGGCGTCGTTGGCGCCGTCCCCGACCATGGCCACCACCCTGCCGGCCTCCTGGAGCGCCTCCACCACCTGCAGCTTCTGCTCGGGCGCCACTCGGGCCACCACGTCGCAGTCGCGCAGCAGGCGGGCCCGGCCGGCCCGGTCCCGGGCGGCCAGCTCCTCGCCGGTGACCACCGCGACGTCGTCGGGCCAGCCGAGCTGGACGGCCACCGCGCGGGCGGTCTCGGGGTGGTCGCCGGTGAGCATGACCGGCCGCACGCCGGCCTCGCGCAGCTCGGCCACCAGCGGCGCGGAGCTGCGGCGCGGGGTGTCGGCGAGGGCGACGAAGCCCAGCAGGTCCATGTCGGCCAGCGGCCGACCGAGGGCCTCGTCGGGGTCCTCGTGGGGCTCCAGCCGGTCGCGGGCAACGGCCAGCACCCTCAGACCCTCGGCGGCCAGGGTCTGCGCGACGGCATCGCCGTCGGCGTCCCGGCAACCGGGCAGGACGACCTCCGGCGCGCCCTTCACCACCCGGAACCGCGCATCGTCCTCACCGGTGCCGACGGCGGCGGCGTACCCTCGGCTGGCTTCGAAGGGCTGCACCTCCGCAACGGTCCACGGCGACCCCGGTGGACTCGCGGCGAGGATCGCCTCGTCGGTGGAGTGGGCGTGGATGCCCGCCTCCTCGTCGTGGGTCCGGCAGGTCAGCGCGGCGGCGTGGAGCAGCGGTGCCGCCTCGGCCGCGTCCGCCGGGTGTGCGGTGCCGTCCGCGGTGGCGACCCGGACGACGCGGAGCCGGTTCTCGGTCAGAGTGCCGGTCTTGTCGAAACAGATGGTGTCCATCCGCCCGAGCGCCTCCAGCGCCCTCGGGGTGCGGACCAGGATGCCGATCCGACTGAGCCGACGGGTCGCGGCCAGCTGCGCGACGGTGGCGACCAGCGGCAGGCCCTCGGGGACGGCCGCCACCGCGACCGCCAGCCCGCCGCGGACCGCCTGCCGTACGGGTCGGCCGCGCAGCAGCGACAGGCCGGTCACGGCGGCGCCGCCGAGCAGGGTGAACGGCAGCATCCGGCGGGTGAGTTCGTGCAGTCGGGCCTGCACGCCGGGTGCCTGCTGCGCCCGCGAGGCCAGGTGCGCCGCCCGGCCTGCTTCGGTCTCGTCACCGGTGCCCACGACCACGGCCCGGCCGTGGCCGGCGACCACCGTCGTGCCTTCGAAGACCATGCAGCGGCGATCGGTCACCGGAGCCTGGGGCGTGGCGTCGACCTGTTTGGCGGTCGGCAGCGACTCGCCCGTCAGCGAGGACTCGTCGACCTCGAGGTCCTCGGCTGCCAGCAGCCGGGCATCGGCGGGCACCACGTCCCCCGTGTAGAGCTCGATCATCTCACCGGCCGTCAGCCGCCGGGCCTCCACCGTGTTGACCTCGAACGCACCCGAGTCCACTATTCGACGGGCGCGTTGGCGCTGCCCCACCCTGAGCCCGGAGAGCGCTCGCTCCGCCCGTACCCGCTGCACGCCCCCCACGAGCGCGTTCACGCCCATCGCCCCCAGCACCATCAGCGCGTCGATGACGGACCCGAGCATGGCGGAGGCCGTCGCCCCGACGAGGAGCAGCGGGGTGAGCGGGTCGTGCAGTTCGTCACGCACGGCAGCGAACAGACGGACCGTCATGCGGGCCGGGGTGAACACCGGATGGCGGGATGCCCGGGCAAGGGCCTCCTTGACGGGTTCGAGCGCACTCGGCCGCGCCGCGCGGGCGCGGAGCCGGGCCAGCGCTTCCTGCGGCTGCAGGGCGTGCCAGGGCACCCGGGGTGGCGGGTGCGGCGCGCGATCGGTGCTCACGCGCAGGGCTGCGCGCCAGCCGGAGACGAGCGCGGCCCCGGCGGCCGCATCGACGGGGCTCACCCGGAAGCCCGGAGGGAAGGGAACGCGTTTCGAGCGCTTCCCCCGAGTGACCACCAGGAGCCCGGCGAGTGCCGCGCCCGCCTCGGCGAAGACCTTGGAGTGCCGGCCGACGGCCCGTGCGGCCGGGACCGCGTCCAGCAGCCGCCACGCCCCGGTCAACCCGTGCAGCAGCAGGACGTCCGCGGGCCACACCACCGCACTGCGGTCGTCGGTGAGCGAGACCGCGATGTCACTGCGCAGCAGGCCGGTGAGCACCTCGCGGCTCTCGTCGCCCAGCCGCTGCTCCACCGTGCCATTCCCGCAGGGCACATGAGCGACCGTCAGCACCACGCGGCCGTCGCGCTGGAGCCCTTTGACCACCTCGGCCAACGGGCGCTCGGCGCCGACGAGTTCGTCCGCCAGCGCGCCGAAGTCGCCGAGCGAGCCGTCGTCCAGCACGACGACGTACAGGCCGGCCCGGCGGGCCGCGTCCAGGGAGGCTTCGGCGAGCGGGTCGATCTCCCATCCGACCAGGACGGTGCCGATGTCCCTCCCCGCGTCCGAGGCGATCATCAGCCCGGCATCCGGTTCTCCTTGGTCCGGCACCGGGCGCAGGTCGAGTTCCCCTCCCGACTCCAGCGCCGCAGTCGCCGCCTGCCACAGCCGGTCGTGGTCCCAGTCGGACACGTTCGGGTTGACATCCAGGACCGTGCGCCGGGTGCCGCGCAACGCCTCCGGGTGGAGCACCACCGTGTCGACGAGCTCCAGTTGCCTCAGCCGGTCGAGGTTGCGGACCAGGACGCCTTCGCGGGCCAGCTCGGTGCACAGCGCCGCGGCGAAGGCGGCCGGACCGTAGCGGGCGGCCTTCGGGTTCCCGGCCAGCAGCGCCTCCGCCGCCTCCTGCACGTCACGGGTGAACAGCAGCGTTCCGGCCGCGCCGAGCAGGGTGCCGGTGACGGCGTGGTCCCGGTACTCCTCGCCCGGGTAGCGGTGGACCGGCGGGCGGGCGACCTGCTGGCCGGCCAGGCTCAACCGCCCCGGCGCGCAGAGCGTGTCGTGCGCGGCATCGAAGGCGGCGGCCCGCGCGACGGCCTCGGTCAACTGGCCCACCCGCAGCACCGCGTCCAGGGCCAGGGCGGTGGGCGACTGCCCGATCCCCTGGGCTGCCGCGTTGGCGGCGGCCAGCACCAGGTCGGTCGCCGAGCGGCCGAGACGGCGGCGCAGCACCGCACGTACCCGGGGATCCTCGCGCATCAGCGTGACACCGGCGGTGACGAGGCGCGGTGTGCTCTTCAGGTGGACCGTCCGCGCGGCGACCGCTGTCGTGATGCCGACCGCGTCGCAGGCCACGGCGAGCGCGCCGGAGCGGATGCCCCCGGTGTGTCCGGGGTGCACGGGCTCCAGCACGTCCTCGTCCGGACGGTCCAGCTTCTGCCCGGCCGCGAGCTCGCCCACCCGGGCCACCACCCGGTCGGTGACCGCGTCCTGGGTCATCCGCACCACCAGCCGGGCCAGGCCGCCGTCCCAGTAGGCGGCCAGCACGTCCGGGCGCTCGGCCAGCGAGGCCGCCACCCGTCGTGCCGCCGCCTCCGCGTTCCGGACGCCGGCACCAGGGCGTGGACGCAACGGGAGCTGAAGCCGGGAGCCCGCCTGCCAGTACCCCCGGCCGGGCGTCAGCGCGTTGAGACCGACCCGGCCCACCCGTACCGCCGTCTCCGACACCGCCGCCGCTCCGCGCGCGCCCGTCCGCACCCCTGCCTCGGCGGCATCGACCACTCCCCGCACCACGGCGCCCGCCGTCGGCGTGACCCACCGGGTCGCCCGTAGGGGTACCCCCAGCGCGAGATCCACCCCTGCCGCCGGCAGCCGGGTGATCAGGCGGGCGATCATCACGGCCTCCCGTGCCTACCGGCCTGCCGTCGCAGCCTGCGATTCCGCCGTCGTTCGGCGCCGGGCCCTCTTGGCCCTCCGTGCCGCCGCACGCCTCCTGGCCGACGGCTCCTCCTTCGCCGGACTGGCACCGCCCGTAGCGGTTCCGCCCTGCGGAGCATCCGGGCCGCCGGTCCTCGGGCGGGACTGGGTCAGCCACACGACCGCGGCACCCGCGGCCGCCACCGGCCACTCGACCACACCCGCCGCGCCCAGCAGGCCGACACCGGCGTAGGCCGCGATCCGGCGCGAACGGGGCGAGACCATGCCGACCGTGTCCAGGACTCCGTCGAAGGCCTCTTTGACCCTGCCGACGCCAGGCACGTGGCTCACGGTCGTCCGCACCGTGTCGACCGGGGTCAGCAGCATCTCCGCCGCTGTCCGGGACGTGGAGGCCGCTCGCTCGTTCTCAGTCATGGTCCACCTCGCTCCCCCATGCTTCGCATACCCGGCAATCCCGGCCGCCAAGCGAGCCCGCTCTCCCCGGCGCACACTTGTGGCGTGACCATGGCGCGCTTCACGGATCCTGACCCGGCGAGTGCGGGAGGCCACTTCTCACGGCTGTGAGGTGTCACCATGCTGCTACTCGGACTTCTCCTGCTGGGCGCCACGGGGGCCTTCATCGGCCTGCTGGTCGCGGACAACACCTCCGGCGGACCGGACTACGGAGTGACCGTCCTCGGCCACCACATCGCCACCCTGGACGGCCTCGCGATCTTCCTGGCCGGCATCGCCCTGACGCTGGTCGTCGGCCTGGGCCTCGCCATGGTCACGGCCGGCGCTCGCCGGCGGCGAAGGGCCGTCCGCACGGTCCGGGTGCCGCCTGAAGTCGTGGCCGCCGAGCAAGGCGACAGGGCCGACAACGTGGCGCAGGTGCCGCCCGCCAAGACGGCCAGGCCCGCCCGGCGCCACCATTTCCACTTCGGCCATTGACGGACCGGCCATGGGCCGCTCCTGGAGAGAAGGTCATGGTGTCGAAGGACTCTCCGGCGAAGCTGGCGAAGTACCGCCGCAGGCGTGACTTCACGAAGACCGCGGAGCCCGAGGGCGCCCGGGGCGACCGTACCGGTCGGCGTCCGCGGTTCGTGGTGCAGATCCACGATGCCAGCACCCTGCACTTCGACTTCCGGCTCGAGGTGGACGGGGTGCTGAAGTCGTGGGCCGTTCCCAAGGGGCCTTCCCTCGATCCGCACGACAAACGCCTCGCGATGCCGACCGAAGACCACCCACTGGAATACCGCGAGTTCGAAGGCGTGATCGCCGAAGGCGAGTACGGCGCGGGCACCGTCATCATCTGGGACGAAGGCACCTACCGGAACCTCACCACCGACCGCCGCGGCCACGAGCTCGCCCTGGCCGACGCCCTGGACAAGGGCCACGCCTCCTTCCGGCTCGACGGCTCCAAACTCCACGGCGGCTTCGCGCTCACCCGTACCCACCTGGGCGACGATCGCGAAGCCTGGCTGCTGGTGAAGCACGACGACCGGCGTGCCTCCGCACACGGCACCCCCGATCCCCGCCGCGCGCGGTCCGCCCGCAGCGGACGCACCCTGAAACAGCTCGCCGCCCTGGCCACCGGGGACAGCCCATGACGAGCGCCCTCCTGGAGCGACTGCCGGAGCGGCAACGACGCCTGCTCCGCAGCACTCCCGGGGCGCGATCGGCCGATCCGCCGATGCTGGCCGTGCTGAGCGACCGCCGCGCCTTCGAGGACGGCTGGCTCTTCGAACGGAAGCTGGACGGCGTTCGCGCCATCGCCGTACGCGACGCGGACGGGGCGCGCCTGCTCTCCCGCAGCGGGAAGTCCCTCGACGCCACCTACCCGGAACTCGTGGACGCCCTGACCGCGCAGCGCTGCCAGGACTTCACGGTGGACGGAGAAATCGTCGCCATGCGGCACGGCCGCACCGACTTCTCCCTCCTCCAGCAGCGCATGGGACTCACCAAGCCCGCCGACGTCCGCGCCAGCGGCGTCACCGTCCACTACTACCTGTTCGACCTCCTGCGCCTCGACGGCCACGACCTCACCCGGCTCGCCCTGCGCACCCGCAAGAGCCTCCTGCGCGACGCCCTGGAATTCCGCGACGCGCTGCGGTTCACCCCGCACCGTCTGCACGGCGGGCAGGAACTGCTCGACCAGGCCTGCGCCCGCGGCTGGGAGGGCCTGATCGCCAAACGCGCCGACGCCGCCTACGTCCACAAGCGCTCCGGCAGCTGGCTGAAGCTCAAGTGCAGCGCGGGGCAGGAGTTCGTCATCGGCGGCTTCACCGAACCCGCGGGCAGCCGCATCGGCTTCGGGGCCCTGCTGGTGGGCTACCACCGGAGCGGCCGTCTGCGCTACGCGGGCAAGGTCGGCACCGGCTACGACACCACCACCCTGCGCGAGCTCCGCCGCCGCCTCGACGACCTCCGGGAACCCGTCTCACCGTTCTACGACGAGGTCCGCGAACGGGCGGTGCACTGGGTGCGCCCCCAGCTGGTGGCCCAGATCGACTTCACCGAGTGGACCCGGGCCGGCCGCCTGCGCCACCCGCGCTTCCTCGGCCTGCGCGACGACAAGGCCGCCACCGAGGTGGTCCGGGAACGGCCCACCGGAGGATCACCGTGACCCCCGCACTGAAACTGCGGGCCGGCCGCCACACCGTGGAGATCAACCGGCCCGACAAGGTGCTGTTCCCCCAGGACGGCATCACCAAGGCCGACCTCGCCGAGTACTACCGCGGCGCCGCCCCCAGGATGCTGCCGCACCTGCGCCGCCGACCGCTGATGATGGAGCGGCACCCCGACGGGATCGACGGCGAAGGCTTCATGCAGAAGGACGTACCGGACCACTTCCCCGACTGGGTGCACACCGCCGAACTGCCCAAGGAGGACGGCACCGTCACCCACGCGCTGTGCGACGACACCGCGACCCTGCTCTACCTCGCCGACCAGGCCTGCATCACCCCGCACCGCTGGCTCGCGAAGGCCGACCGCCCGGACTGCCCCGACCGCCTGGTGTTCGACCTCGACCCGCCCGACCGCGACTTCGCCCCCGTCCGGGAAGCCGCCGGCCAACTGCACGAGCTGCTGGACGAGCTACAGCTGCCCAGCGCCCTGATGACCACCGGCTCACGAGGCCTGCACGTCCTCGTCCCGCTCGACCGCCGCGCGCCCTTCGACGACGTCCGCGCCTTCGCCCGCGAGGCCGCCGAACTGCTCGCCGCCCGGCACCCCGACAGCCTCACCACCGAGCCCAGGAAACAGGCCCGCCACGGCCGGCTCTACCTCGACGTGCAACGCAACGCCTACGCCCAGACCGCCGTCGCCCCCTACGCGGTCAGGGCACTGCCCGGCGCCCCCGTCGCCGCACCGCTGGCCTGGCCGGAACTGGACGAACCCGGCCTCACCGCGCGGCAGTGGACGATCAGGACGATCGGCGACCGTCTCGGCCACGACCCGTGGCAGGACGCCCCGCGCCGTGGCCGCTCACTCGCACCCGCCCGACGCCGCCTGGCCGCGCTGCGCGACGGCGACTGATCACCCCCCGGGACCGGGTGGTCCCAGGCGCAGCCTCAGCTCGATCTCGGGGCCACGCCGGACCATCCCCTGCTCCTCCGCGTGGAAGAGCTCTCCCAGCACCCGCACCACGGCGTAGACGGCATCCGGTGTTCCGAGCACATCGGCCGTGATGCCCTCGGCCAGGACGATCGGCTCCTGGTCCACCTGGGCGCTCCGGGGGTCGAACGTCTGGGACCACACCTGGGGAGGTCCGAGTTCGGGGGCGTTCCGGGAATCCCGTACGGTCGGCGGATCCTCCCAGACGTTGCCGGTGAGCGTGTGACCCCGGCCCGTATGGGTGGGGAGCGACACCTCCAGAGCGTCGAGGACCGCGGCCGCCACCGCTTCCGCGCCGCCGTGGAGGCGGACAAGGACGTGGCCCGCCGGGAGGGGCAGACTCATGCGGCGAACTCCCTTCCGGGCCGGGTGCGCGGGCGCGGACGCCGGGCATGACCGATGTCCGTGCCCGCGATCATGGCACGTGGCGCGGCGGCGCGCCGCCCGGCGGCTCGGGAGGATCCGCCCGGCCTCGGCCGGCTTCGCGGGCGACGTGATCCCGGCACGGCGAGGGCTGCCGAGCGGGCAGGCACCGTCCGTCCGGTTCAGACCCGGGATTCCCGGGCAGCCGCGCAGTATCCCAACCGTCGACGCACCAGGAAGGGGAAGCTGCCATGACGAGGTCAGACGACAAGGGGACCCGGCCGAACGAGCCGGCGCAGGAACGATCCGCCGAGGAACGTTCGATCACCTCTCCCACCCCGGCCGACGTCCGGGCGAAGGCGGACGGGGTCGTCGGGGCCCGCGAGCGCTCCGCGGAGGAGCGCGGGATCACGGCTCCCACCCCGGCCGACGTCCGGCGCAAGGCCGGCTCGGACGACGACGAGCCCGAGCCACCGGCGGCGGACGCGGTGGCGCCCTAGGGAGAGCCATGACCGCCCGGGAACGCCCGCGCCTCCTCCCCCGGCCGAAGCTCACCGGGCGGGAGCGGCATGGCCGGAAGGCGGAGGCGAACACCATGACGGCACCGGACACCGGCCACGACACCCCTGCCGGCACCCCCGCCGACAGCCGTAGGGCCGGACGGCGGGAGTCGCCCGAGGAACGGGCTGACCGGCGCTGGACGGACCTGCTCCAGGAGGTGCGGGTGGCCCAGACCGGCTCGCAGGTGCTGTTCGGCTTCCTGCTGAGTGTCGTCTTCATGCCCCGCTTCGCCCAGCTCGGCGGCTTCGACCGGGGGCTGTACGTGGCCACCGTCGTCCTGGGGGCGCTGGCCACCGGCGCACTGGCGGCCCCGGTGGCCTATCACCGGATCTTCGCCGGGCACCGCCTGAAACCCGAACTGGTCGACGCGGCGGCCAGACTGGTGGCCATCGGCCTGCTCCTGCTCGCGCTGACCATCGGCTCCGCCCTGTTGCTCCTGCTGCGGGTGGCCACGGGATCGGCGGTGGCCGGCTGGATCACCGGAGCGGTCATGTTCTGGTTCGTGTCCTGCTGGCTGCTGATACCCGTACGGCACCTGCGCCGGCACGACGGACGGAGCACCCGGCCGCCGGACGATCCCGATCGCGACCCCCGTCCGCCGGGTCCACCGACACCCTCCGATTCGGCATAGGACGGGGCAAACCGGGCAGACGCCGTGTCCGAACATCCCGTCACCTATGAGAAGGGCTGACTCCCATGCTTCTCCTCGTCCTCGTACTGCTGCTCGCAGTCATCCTGGGAGGCGCCGGCTTCGCCATCCACATCCTGTGGTGGATCGCCCTTGCCGTACTCGTCCTCTGGGCGCTCGGCTTCGTCTTCGCTGCCGGCGACCGCCGCTGGTACCGGTGGTGACCGGCCTCCCACTCCTACCCGGGCCCGACCGCGAGTGGTCCGGGAGATCCGCTACCGACGCCGTGATCCGATCCCTGCCGTGCCCCGCGGCCTGAGCCGCGGGGCACACGACCGCGCGCGGTGATGCGCGGGCGCAGGTCCGGGGCGATGATCGAAGGTGGGCGGTGACTGGAGGAACGGAAACGCTCATGGCTGACCAGCCACACCGGCACGACACGACCGGATCCGCTGAGGCGCGACTGCGTGTGACCGCTCGCGACCGCTCCGTCCGGGCGGTGGTCTGCCAGGTAGCGGGTGAAGCGGACCACGAAACGAGGGCCGCACTCGACGAAGCCCTGGCCAACGCCGTGGCCGCCGGGCCGGACCTGTTGGTGGTCGACCTCGCACCACTCACGTTCTGTGACTCCGCTTGCCTGAACGCACTGCTCCAGGCCCGTGAGAACGCGGAGGCCGCGGGTGTCTGGCTGGTTCTGGCCGGGCCCGGACCGCAGATCAGGCGGCTTCTGGCGATCACCGGAACCGATCAGGTCTTCACCGTCCGCCCGAGCCTTCACGCCGCCGTGGGCGCCGGTGGATTCCCGCCCGGCTGAACCCGCACCCGGCGGCCGCGCACTTCCTCAGCGCAGCAGGACGGCCAGCAGTTCCGCCAGCGTCGGGCCCGCATCCGCCGGATGCCGCAGCTGCTTGCTCGCGATCACGTGATAGCGGTTGGACCTGCCCTGCCGCTCGTGGGTCAAGTACCCGGCCTGCTCGAGGTCGACGATGATCCGCTGGACGGCGCGTTCGGTGAGGAGGCACCTCGCGGCGATGTCCCGCACCCTGATTCCCGGGTCCCGGGCGATCTGGACCAGCACACGAGCGTGGTTGGTGAGAAAGGTCCACCCCCCTGGGCCCACCGGCTGATCGTCCATGACATCAGAATACGGCTGCGGGCCCGTCAGCCTTCCAGGGCGTCGGCGATGCGGTGCGGCCACCGGCCTCGGCGCCCGACCGCCCCTCCCGAGGCCGGTGGTGCCGGGCTCCGGCACCGAGCGGTCCCGGGCGGCCGGCCTCGGCGTGCCGAACACGACGTCGGGCGTCGCGGTCCGCGGTACCGACGAGTCGGCCCCGACCGGTCGGGTCGGGGCCACGATCTGCTCGGAGACGGAGTCAGGCGGGGGTGATCCGGCCACGCCATCCCCCGTTCTCCCGGCCGCGCTGCTCGACGAACTCCTTGAACCGACGCAGGTCGCCCTTCACCCTGCGGTCCACGACGCCGAGCACGTCGCCCGCCTTCTCGGCCATGCCCTCGGGCTGGAAGTCGATAGCCAGGTTGACTCGCGTGTGCCGCTCGCCGAGGCGCTCGAAGGTCACGAGGCCCTTCTGCTCCACTTCCCCGTCCACGGTTCGCCAGGCGATCCGCTCGTCGGGAAGCTGGTCGACGATCTCGGTGTCGAACTCGCGGCTGACGCCGCCGATGCTCGTGCGCCAGTGGTTGTGCCGGTCGTCCAGCTGGGTCACCGCCTCGACCCCCTCCATGAATCGCGGGAACTCCTCGAACTGCGTCCACTGGTTGTAGGCGGTGTGCAGCGGGACGTCGACCTCGACGGACTCCTTGACCATGCTCATCACGGGCCTCCTCGGGGGTCACCGGCCGGGTCGTTCCCGGCCGCCCCGGCGCATGCCCGGTCCACGCCGTCGTAACCAGAGCTGGGCGAACCCGCGCGGTCACTCGGTGGCCGCCCCGGAAACGGCGTCGGGGGTTTCGTCGCGTCCGGACCGGAAAGCCGCCTGACGGAGGGGAGACCGAGAACCCGAGAACCCGCCGACGAACCGAGGCTGCCATGACCGCGTTCGGCTACTTCCTGTCCTGCGAGGAATTCACCCCCGCCCAGCTGATCGACCAGGCCCGCGCGGCCGAGCAGGCCGGTTTCACCCTCCTGGCGATCTCCGACCACTACCACCCCTGGAACGACGCCCAGGGCAGCAGTCCCTTCGTCTGGGGCGTGATCGGCGCGCTGTCACAGGTCACCCGGCTGCCGGTGACCACACTCGTCACGTGCCCGACCGTGCGGCTGCATCCGGCCGTCGTCGCCCAGGCGGCCGCGACGGCGGACGTCCAGTTGGTGGGCGGCCTGCGGCTGGGGGTGGGTACCGGGGAGGCGCTCAACGAGCACGTGCTGGGCGACCGCTGGCCCCCGTTCGACGTGCGGGCCGAGATGCTGGAGGAGGCCGTGACGGTGATGCGCGAGCTGTTCACGGGCCGACAGGTGTCGTACAGCGGCTCCCACTACACGGTCGAGAACGCCCGGCTCTACACGCCCCCGAAGGACGGCCGGATCCCGGTGTACGTCTCGGCGTTCGGCCCCAAGGCGGCCGATCTGGCGGCCCGGTACGCCGACGGACTGGTCACCCTGGCCCCGGACACCGACCTGATCGGCCGCTACCGGGCGGCGGGCGGAACCGGGCCGGTCGTCGGTGGGGTGAAGGTCTGCTGGGCGCGGGAGCGTGAGCGGGCGGTCAAGACCGTCCACGAGCTCTGGCCGAACGACCTGCTCCCCGGCGAACTCGCCCAGGTCCTCCCCACCACCCGGCACTTCGAGCAGGCCGCCGAACTGGTCACCGAGGACATGGTCGCCCACTCGGTCACCTGTGGCGACGATCCGCAGGAGCACGCCGACCGGCTCCGTTCGTACGTCGGCGCCGGGTTCGACGAGGTGTACGTCGGCCAGATCGGCCGGGAGCAGGGCGGCTTCTTCGACTTCTACCGCGAGCAGATCCTGCCGCAGGTGACCTGACCACCGGGGAGCGCACGGTGCATGCCTTCCCGCCCTGGAACCTGCGCGAGTACGCCCTCCTCGCCGACGGCGAGCGCGGCGCCCTGGTGGGCCCGTTCGGCGAGGTCGCCTGGCTCTGCGCGCCCCGTTGGGACTCCGATCCGGTGTTCGCCGGTCTGATCGGCGGTTCCGGAACGTACGCGGTGACGCCCGTGGGCCGGTTCGTACCCGGCGGTTACTACGAGGACGGCAGCCTGATCAGGCGCGGCGGCTGGGTCACCGGGAACGGCGAGGTGGAGTGCCGCGAAGCGCTGGCGATGCCCGCCGATCCGCACCGGTCGGTCCTGCTGCGGCGGCTCACCGCCGAGTACGGGCCGGCACGGGTGCGGCTGGTCCTGGAGCCGGGCACGGGCTTCGGTCCGGGCCGCCCGGGTGCCGCGCACCGGACGGACGGGGGCTGGACGATCCGGTCCGGCCGCCTGTGGCTGCGATGGGCCGGTGCCGGGTTCGCCCGTCCGGGCCCGGGCGGGCAGCTCACGGCCGAGCTCTCGCTCAGCCCCGGCGAACAGCTGGACCTGGTGCTGGAGGTGTCCGATCGCCGCCTCGACGCCCCGCCTCCGGAGCCGGAACGCTGCTGGCGAGCCACCGAACGCGCGTGGCGGCACTCCGTACCGAACCTCTACCACACCCTGGACGAACGCGACGCCCGGTTCTCCTACGCCGTACTGCGCGGGCTCACCTCAAGGAGCACGGGCGGCATGGTCGCCGCGGCAACCACGAGCCTGCCCGAGCGGGCGGAAGCCGGACGCAACTACGACTACCGGTACGTCTGGATTCGTGACCAGTGCCTGGCCGGACAGGCCGTCGCGGCCTGCGGGCCCTATCAACTCCTGGACGAGGCGGTGCGGTTCACCACCGATCGGCTCACCGAGCACGGCCCTCGGCTGGCGCCGGCGTACACCGTGGCCGGAGGCCGGGTGCCCGACCAGCGGGCGGTCGACCTGCCCGGCTACCCGGGCGGCCACGACCAGGTCGGCAACCGGATCACCCGGCAGTTCCAGCTCGACGTGTTCGGCGAGGCACTGCTGCTGTTCGCAGCGGCGGCCCGGCGCGACCGGCTGGATGCAAACGCCCGCTCCGCGCTGCGTGTCGCCGCGGACGCGATCGGCCGCCGCTGGCGCGAACCGGACACCGGGATCTGGGAGTTGGACGAGCGGGCCTGGACGCACAGCCGGCTGATCTGCGCCGCGGGCCTGCGCGCGATCGCCCACCCCGACGTGGCCCGGCCGGCAGACGTACCGCAAGGGCTCGCCGCCGGCTGGAGCGCGCTGGCGGACCGCATCGTCTCCCACACGTCCCGCCGCGCCCTCCATTCCCGCGGCCGCTGGCAGCGCTCCCCCGGGGACCCTGCGGTCGACCTCGCCCTCCTGCTGCCGCCGCTGCGCGGTGCCCTGCCGGCCGGCGATCCCCGGACGTCCGCGACCCTCCGGGCCTGCCGGGACGAGCTGACGGACGGCCACTTCGCGTACCGGTTCCGCCACGACGACCGCCCACTCGCCGAGGCCGAGGGAGCCTTCGTGCTCTGCGGCTTCCTGATGGCCCTGGCCGAGCACCAGCAGGGCGACGCGGTCGAGGCGGCCCGCTGGTTCGAGGTGACCCGCGGCCTGTGCGGGTCGGCCGGCCTCTTCTCGGAGGAGTACGACGTCGCGCAGCGCCGGCAGCGCGGCAATCTGCCGCAGGCGTTCGTGCACGCGATGATGCTGGAGTGCTCGGCGCGCTTGGCGGACTCGTCACCCGGCCGGAATCCGTAGCTCGCACCAGACGACCTTGCCCGCGCCTCGTCGGCGCCAACCGCACTTCAGCGCGAGGCACTTCAGCAGGATCAGACCGCGGCCCCCCGGATCGTCGGGGCCGCGCGGATGGCGCGGCCGGGGCCTCCGGGGGCTCGGGTCGCCGACCTCGATCCGCAGGAGACCGGGGCAGCGGACGAGGAGGAGCCACTCCGGCCCATCGGTGTGGCGGATGGCGTTGCCCACGAGTTCGGACACCAGGAGCGCCGCGTCGGCGGCCACGACCGGATCGGTCACGTCGGCGAGGAACGCGGCGGTGAAGGCTCGTGCCTCGGCGACCGCTCCCATTCGGCAGGACAGCGGCAGCCACCATGCCCGGGGGCCGCGAGCGCGCGTGCGGCGACGGGCGACCGGCCCCCGGTCTCGGCGCCGTACCTCCCTCACGCCGTCCGGTGTCATGACTCACCCGGTCATCCGTCGCTCAGTGTCCGAGGAGGTGGCGGATCCGGCCGCCTCGTGCGGGCTCTGCCGGCGTGCCCGTGGCACGGCCACCCTGTTCGGCGCCCCGCTGTTCGGAAAGCGGCGACATGGGAGAGTTCCTTCCGTCCTGGTGCCGGGCGCCCCTCACCTGTACGCGCCTACCCGGACGGATCCGCTCCTAACGTCGGGCGCACACGGCCGGTCCCCTCGGTCTTCTCCACGCGTACGGCGATCAGACAGGTGTCGTCCTCCGTGTCGGCCGCGCTGAGGTCGAGCAGCCTGTCGAGGTAGCGCTCCAGGTCCGCGCCGGGCGGCCCCGCGGCCCGGACCAGCTGGTCCACGGACTCCTCGACCGGGCGGTCCCGCCGCTCGACCAGGCCATCGGTGTAGAGCAGCAGGACGTCACCGGGGCCCAGCCGGGTGGTCCTCTCCTCGTAGCGGGCCTCCTCCAGGGCACCGAGCAGCACACCGTGGGGCAGCGGCAGGACCTCCGCGCCCTCGCTACCGAACCGGATCGGTGGCAGATGGCCCGCCCTGGCCCAGCACAGCCGGCCTGCGGCCGGGTCGAAAACCACGCACACGGCGGTGGCGGTCACCTGACCGGGCTCGCGCAGGGCCACCCTGTTCGCCCACTCCAGCAGCCGGCCCGGCCCGGCCCCGGTGAGGGCGAGGCCGCGCAGAGCGTGCCGCAGGGCGACCATGCCGGTGGCCGCGCCGACGCCGTGGCCGGCCACGTCCCCGACGGCGAGCAGCACCCTCTCGTCCGGCAGCGGCAGGATGTCGTACCAGTCCCCGCCCACCCGGTCGCGCTGCGCGGCCGGACGGTAGCGGACGGCGGCGCTCAGGCCGGCCGCACCGAGCGGGGGCGGTGCGGCCGGCAGGATGACCTGCTGCAGGCGCAGCGCCAGCTGCTCTCCTTGGGCGGTCTGGTGCTCGCTGTCGGCCAAGCGCTCCTGGGTGGCGTCGAGCGCGACCTCGGTCCGGTGCTGGGCGGAGACATCGTGGTAGGCGCCGCGGATGGCGAGGAGCCAGCCGTCGTCGAGGACGGGCTCCGCGATCACGTGGACGTAGTGGTGCGTTCCGTCCGGGAGGGCGAGGCGGAAGACTCCCGACGCGGTGCGGTGCCGCTGCCGGACGGTGTCCACCAGGCGCCGGACGGCGGGTTCGTCGTCGGGGTGGGCGTAGCGGGCCAGGTGACGCAGCGGGACGGGCGCCGCCCCCGGGGGCAGGCCGAAGAGCTCGCGCAGGCCGTCGCTCCAGCTGATCACGCCGTCGTCGGGGCTCTCCTCGAATCCGGCGACGCGGGCCAGCCGCTGTGCCTGGCGCAGCAGTGCGACCTGCTTGTCGTCGTCCGACGGAGAGGTCTCCAGCCGCCATCCGACCAGCAGTCGGCCGCCGAGGGGGGCGACGGCCAGTTGCGTGTTCGCGGGAAGCGCGAGTCGGCCGTTGCCGAGGACCAGTTCCACGGACTCGCCGGGGAGGGGGACGCCGGTACGGTGGACCCGCAGCAGCCGTTCGAAGAGCCCGGTGGCACACGCGAGCGGGTAGGTTTCCAGCAGTGAGGTGCCCTCCAGTGCCTCCCGGGGCCGGCCCAGCGGGTCGTCGAAGCGGGCGTTGACCCGCAGGAGGGCGAAGTCGGTGACCTGACCGTCCCGCACCACCGGTTCCAGTAGCAGCGCGGGGGTGGGCAGCCCCTCCAGGAGGACGGCGAGGTCGTCGGGCGGCTCAGGGTCCCGTACGGGGGCGAGGAGGGTCGCGCAGAGGTCGGCGAGCGCGAGGAGCTGGCGGCGCTGTGGCGCCCCGAGAGCGGGAGCGGGGCCGGGCCACAGCACTTCGAATGCGCCTTGGCGGCGGCCCTTGTCCACCAGCGGGAGTACGGCCCTGGCGGTGCCCGAACCGACCGAAGGGCGGGCCGTGGCCGGATCGCCGGGCCACAGGTCCGCTCCGCCGCCGACGACGTACTGCGCCGGGGTGTCGACGCCGGGTGGGACCCGGCTCCAGGAGGCGGCTTCGCCGGCAGCGAGCCCGGCGTGTGCGGCGAGGGCGAGCGCGCCGCCGGGCAGGCGCTGCCAGATCGCCACGGCGAGGACGCCGAGTGCCTGTTCCGTCTGTTCCAGGACCGCGTCGGCGGCTCGTTGCAGGTCGGGCTCCGCCGCGAGGGCGGGTGCCGTGAGCGGCTGAGCGCCCGGGCGGGCCTGCGCCGCTTCGGGTGTGGCGTCCGGTACGCCGGCGATGTCGGCGGCCAGGGCCAGGACCGGCACGCCCGCCTCGCGGGCGAGCAGGGCAAGACGCGCGGAGGCTTCCGTGGGGAGGACGTCGAGGCGCTCGGCCAGCATTCCGGTGGCCAGATCGACGACCGCTTGACGCCGGGCCTCGCCCCGGGCCCGCACGACGTCGTTCTGGAGTCGGCGGACGGTCGCGGCCAGAGCCCGGGCGGTGGTCTCCACCGGCTCCTCCCAGGCGGTCATGGCGCGTCCATCCACTGCCGTATCCGGTGGAACAGGTGGCTGGTGTCGACCGGTTTGGTGACGTGGTCGTCGGCGCCCGCCGCGAGGCTCTTCTCCCGGTCCCCGGGCATCGCCTTGGCCGTGACCGCGACGACCGGCAGATCGGCGAAGCGTTCGTCGGCGCGGATGGCGGCGATGGCGGCGTAACCGTCCAGCCCGGGCATCATCACGTCCATCAGGACGAGTCCGGTTTCGGGGTGGGCGCGCAACAGGTCGAGCCCGGCGTTGCCGTCGGCGGCGTGCAGGACGTTCAAGCCGCACTGTTCGAGGGCGGCGGCCAGGGCGAAGACGTTGCGGACGTCGTCGTCGACGATCAGGACGGTCCGCCCGGCGAGCGCCCCGCCCACGGCTGCGGCATCCGGTTCGGGGGCGGGTGATCGGGGTCCGCCGAGCAGCCGGATCACGCGGTCCCGCAGGTCGTCCAGCCCGTGGACGAGGTCGATGCCTCCGAGCGTGCCGCCGAGGTCGCGGCCCTTGCCGCCGCCCGGGTAGCCGAGGACGGGCGTGCCGTCCGACAGCATCTCCAGCAGGACCGGTGCGAGTTCGCCCGAGTGGGCGAGGTCCAGCACGACGCACCGGGGGATCCTGGCGGCGGGCAGGGCCGCCCGCAGCCCGGGCTCGTCCCCCGCGCTCTCGACGTGTACCAGCGCCTCGGCCGTCTCCAGGGATTCGACGGCGGAGCGGGTGAGCAGGGTGAGCAGCCCCGGAGGATCGGGCTCGACCACCAGGATGCGCGCCTCGGCCTGCGGCTCGCCTCGCCGCGCTCGCCCCGGCTCGGTGACCGGAAGGTAGAGGGTGAAGCGGCTGCCCCGTCCGGGCGTCGAGGAGACGATGAGGGTTCCGCCGAGCAGCCGGGCGAGTTCGCGGCTGATCGACAGACCGAGCCCGGTGCCGCCGAAGCGCCGACCGGTGGTGCCGTCTTCCTGTTGGAAGGCGCCGAAGATGGATTCCAGGTGGGCCGGGTCTATCCCGATGCCGGTGTCCTTGACGTGGAAGGCCACCGCGGCCGGACTGTCGAGTTCGGACGGCACGTCCGGTCCTTCGACGCGCTCGATCCGCAGCTCGACCCTGCCGCTGTCGGTGAACTTGACGGCGTTGGACAGGAGGTTGCGCAGCACCTGGCGCAACCGCGGCTGATCGGCGACGACTTCGCCCGGAACGGTGCGGTCCAGGGTGATCTCGAAGGCGAGGCCCTTCTGGTCCGCCAGGGGCTTGAAGGTGGACTCCACGTACTCCACGAGTTCGCGCACGGCGAAGGGCTCGGGAGTGAGTTCCATCTTCCCGGCCTCGACCTTGGACAGGTCGAGGATGTCGTTGATGAGCTGGAGCAGATCGGCGCCGGCGGAGTGGATGACGCCCGCGTACTCGACCTGTTTGGGCGTGAGGTTGCCGGTGGCGTTCTGGGCGAGCAGCTGGGCGAGGATGAGCAGGCTGTTGAGCGGGGTGCGCAGTTCGTGGCTCATGTTGGCCAGGAACTCGGACTTGTACATCGACGTGAGGCTCAACTGCCGGGCGCGCTCCTCCAATTCCTGGCGGGCCTGTTCGATCTCCAGGTTCTTGGCCTCGATGTCGCGGTTGCGCTGTGCGAGCAGGGCGGCCTTCTCCTCCAGTTCGGTGTTGGAGCGCCGCAGTTCCTCCTGCCCCGCCTGCAACTCCTCGGAGCGGGCCTGGAGTTCGGAGGTGAGCCGGCGGGACTCGCCGAGCAGTTCGTCCGTGCGGGCGTTGGCGAGCAGGGTGCCGATGTTGACACCGCAGGCCTCGGTGAACTGCTCCAGGAAGTCCCGGTGGACCTGGGTGAAGGGGTGGAGGGAGGCGAACTCCAGGACTCCGAGCAGCCGCTCCTCCAGCGCGATGGGCAGGACGACCAGCGAGCGGGCGTCCGCCTGCCCGGCTCCGGACCCGATGACGGCGTAGCCGGGCGGCAGGTCGTCGACACTGATGATCCGCCGGCTGCGGGCGGCCTGGCCGACCAGGGATTCCCCCAGTCGCAGCCGGTGTTCGGGAAGTCCCGCGAGGGGGCGGCCGTAGGCGCTGATGAGGACCAGCTCGGTGCGGTTCTCGACTTCCTCGGCGAGGTAGAACGCGCCGTACTGGGCGTCGACCAGCGCGGTCAGCTCGTCGGTGATCATGTCGGCGACGGCCCGTACGTCCCGCTGTCCCTGGATGGACGCGGAGAAGCGGGCGAGGTTGGTCTTCAGCCAGTCCTGTTCCTGGTTGGCCAGGGTGGTGTCGCGCAGCGACTCGACCATGGCGTTGATGTTGTCCTTGAGGTCGGCGACCTCGCCGGAGGCGTCCACGCTGATCGAGCGGGTGAGGTCTCCGGCCGCGACGGCGCTGGTGACCTCGGCGATGGCGCGGACCTGCCGGGTGAGGTTGCCGGCCAGCTCGTTGACGTTCTCGGTGAGCCGCTTCCAGGTACCGGAGACACCGTCGACCTCGGCCTGGCCGCCGAGCCGACCCTCGCTGCCGACCTCCCGGGCCACCCTGGTCACCTCCGCGGCGAAGGAGCCCAGCTGGTCGACCATCGTGTTGACGGTCGTCTTCAGCCGCAGGATCTCCCCGCGCGCGTCCACGTCGATCTTGCGGGTGAGGTCGCCCTCGGCGACGGCGGTCGTGACCTGGGCGATGTTGCGCACCTGGCTGGTGAGGTTGTGCGCCATCGAGTTGACGTTGTCGGTGAGGTCCTTCCACGTCCCGGCGACGTTGGGCACCCGGGCCTGGCCGCCGAGGACGCCCTCGGTGCCGACCTCGCGGGCCACCCTGGTCACCTCGTCGGCGAAGACCGACAGGGTGTCGACCATGGTGTTGATCGCCTCGGCCAGGGCCGCGACCTCGCCCTTGGCCTCCACGGTGATCTTCCGGGAGAGGTCTCCCCGGGCGACGGCGGTCGCCACCTCGGACATCGAGCGGACCTGGCCGGTGAGGTTGGAGGCCATCACGTTGACGTTGTCGGTGAGGTCCTTCCAGGTGCCGGAGACGCCCCGAACGGTGGCCTGCCCGCCCAGGTTCCCGGCCGTGCCGACCTCCCGGGCCACCCGGGTCACCTCGTCCGCGAACGCCGACAGCTGGTCGACCATCGTGTTGATGGTCTCCTTCAGCTCCAGGATCTCCCCGCGGGCGTCGACGCGGATCTTCTGCGTGAGGTCGCCCTCGGCGACGGCCGTGGTCACCTCGGCGATCGAGCGGACCTGCGCCGTGAGGTTGTCCGCCATGACGTTGACGGACTCGGTGAGGTCGCGCCACGTCCCGGACACGTCGCGCACGTCCGCCTGCCCGCCCAGGCGGCCCTCCGTGCCGACCTCCCGGGCCACCCGGGTCACCTCGGCGGCGAACGCGGACAGCTGGTCGACCATCGTGTTGATGGTCGTCTTGAGCTCCAGGACCTCACCACGGGCGTCCACGTCGATCTTGCGGGTCAGGTCGCCCTTGGCGACCGCCGTGGCGACCTGGGCGATGTTGCGCACCTGAGCGGTGAGGTTCCCGGCCATGAAGTTCACCGAGTCGGTCAGGTCGCGCCATGTTCCCGCGACGCCCTCGACCCGGGCCTGGCCCCCGAGCCGCCCCTCCGTGCCGACCTCACGCGCCACCCGGGTCACCTCCGAGGTCACCCGGGCCAGCTGATCGGTCATCCCGTTGAAGACGTCCGCGATCTCCGAGAGCACCCCCGGCCGCCCCGGGGCGAGCCGGGTGCGGAAATCCCCGTCGCGCACGGCCGTGAGCCCGGCCAGGAG
>NZ_JAFLNG010000169.1 GCF_017427025.1 Streptomyces sp. FH025 | reverse complement strand
CGTCGAAGCCCCGCCCGCGCCGCTGGTCCCGCAGGAGCGCGAGCGCCAGGCGCTGCGCGGCAAGGCCCTGGAACAGCTCAACAAGGGCGCCGTCGCCAAGGCCGCCGGCAAGCGGGCCCCGGCCAAGGTGAAGGTCGGCAACGACTACGTCCAACTCGCCCACCAGCGCACGGACAAGGTCTTCGTGATCCTCGCCCAGTTCGGCGACGAGGTCGACAACACCACCCAGTGGAACGGCCAGCCCCGCTACGGCGGCACCCCGGGCCCGCGCCACAACCAGATCCCCAAGCCGGGCAAGGACGACAACCACACGCTGTGGGAGCCGGACTTCGGCCGCGACTACTACCAGAAGATGTTCTTCGACGACACGCCCGGCGCGGTGTCGATGCGCAACTACTACCGCACCCAGTCCTCCGGCCGGTACGACGTCGAGGGCACCGTCAGCGACTGGGTCACCGTCCCGTACAACGAGGCCCGCTACGGCAGCAACAAGGGCCCCCAGGGCTCCGGCGCCTGGACCCAGGCCCAGGAGTTCGTCCGGGACGCCCTCAAGGCCTGGTACGACGGCGAGATCGCCAAGGGCCGCAGCGTCGCCGACATCAAGGCGCAGCTCGCCCAGTACGACGTCTACGACCGCTACGACCACACCAAGACCGGCGAGTTCAACCAGCCCGACGGCTACCTGGACAACGTCATCGTGGTGCACGCGGGCGTCGACGAGACCTGGGGCGGCGGCGCCCAGGGCTCCGACGCCCTGTGGGCGCACCGCAGTTGGGCCTTCCCCGACGCCACCGGCCGGACCGGCCCGGACGGCAACCGGATCGGCGGAGCGCCGGTCGGCGACACCGGGCTGTACGTCTACGACTACGTCCAGGCGGGCGAGAACAGCGGCGTGGGCCTGTTCGCCCACGAGTACGGCCACAACCTCGGCCTGCCCGACCTGTACCCCACCAACGGCGGCGACAACAGCGTCAACTTCTGGTCGCTGATGTCCTCCGGCTCCTACCTCGGCAAGGGCCCCAACACCACCGGCGGCTACCCCGGCGACCTCGACGCCTGGAGCAAGCTGCAGTTCGGCTGGCTCGACTACGACGAGGCGCAGGCCGCCACCCGCTCCACCCACGCCCTCGGGGTGAGCAGTTACAACACCGACCTGGCCCAGGCCGTCCTGGTCCACCTCCCGGACGGCACCACCAGCACCGACCTCGCCGACCCGTACGAGGGCGGCAAGCAGTGGTGGAGCGACACCGGCGACAACCTCGACAACTCGCTCGCCCGCGACGTCGACCTGCGCACCGCCGCCGGCCCGGCCGCCCTGGACGCCGCGGTCTGGTACGACACCGAGCAGGACTACGACTTCCTCACCGTCGAGGCCTCCACCGACCAGGGCAAGCACTGGACGCCCCTGGGCGGCACCGTGGACGGCGCGCCGATCGGCAACACCAACGCCAACACCCCTGGCCTGAGCGGCAGTTCCGTCAGCTACCGGAAGCTGCACATCCCGCTGGACGGCTACCTCGGCCAGCAGGTCCGGCTGCGGTTCCACGTCGCCTCGGACAGCAACACCCACGGCAAGGGCGTGCTGGTCGACGCCGTGAAGCTCACCGCCGGCGGCACCGAGCTGTTCGCCGACGGCGCCGAGAACGGCCCGAACGGCTGGACGGCCAACGGCTTCACCGTCATCACCGGCCGCACCGCCGTCAAGCAGCACCCGCGCGCCTACCTCGCCGAGAACCGCCGTTACACCGGCTACGGGGCGTTCCTGAAGACCGGCCCGTACAACTTCGGGTACGGCGGTGTCGCGGGCAAGGCCAACGTGGTGGACAACTACCCGTACCAGGAGGGCGTCCTGCTCTGGCTGTGGGACACCTCCTACGGCGACAACAACACCAAGGACCACCCCGGCGGCGGGCTGATCCTGCCGATCGACGCCCACCCGACGCCGATCCGCTTCGCCGACGGCAGCCTGGTCAACGGGCGGGCGCAGACCTTCGACGCGCCGTTCTCGCTCAAGCCGACCACCGCCTTCACCCTGCACAAGGGCGGGGTCGCGGTGCGGATCCCGTCCGAGCCGGCCGTCCCGGTGTTCAGCGACCACACCGGCGCGTACGGCGACCCGGCGACCCCGCAGCTCGCGGTGAAGGTGCCGGACACCAACACGAAGATCGAGGTGGTCCGGGAGACCCAGGGCGGGCGGGTCACGACCGTCCGCGTCGGCCCGGCCTCCTGACCGGTCCGTAGGCGCGCGAGAAGGCCCCGGATCCCCCCGACGAAAAGGGATCCGGGGCCGGTCCTCGTTCCGCGCTACCGCGCCCGGCGGGCGGTGAGCGCGGCCGTGCCCACCCCGAGCAGGGTGATCACGGCGATTCCGAAGGTCATGTACCGGGCCGAGGCCAGCAGGTCGTCCCCGCCCAGGCTGATCAGCGTCCCGGCCAGTGCCGACACCACCGCGTAGGAGATCAGCTGGGTGGTGTTGAGCGCGGCGGCCGCCTTGCCGCCCTCGACCGGGTCGGTGCTGCTGCTCATCGCGGCCACGCTCAGGTGCGGGAAGGCCAGCCCGATGCCGGTGCCGGCGACGAACAGCACCACCGCCCAGACCACGATCCGCGCCCCGGTGGCGTCCCCGGTCTGGAGCAGCCCGTAGGCCAGCAGGCCCACGGTCAGCACCACCGGGCCGGTACGGATCGCCCTGGCCCGGCCGCGCTCCGAGGTGATGTTCACGCTGAACAGCTGGGCCGAGGTCCAGCCGGCCGAGATGGCGGCACCGAGGAACCCGGCCACCAGCGGGCCGAGCCCGCCCAGGCCCTGGCCGAACAGCGGGATGAAGTTCTCCGGGATCACGCCGCCGCACAGCACCGCGACGGTCAGGTAGAGCCACTTCAGGCCGTTCCCGGCCCGGTAGGTCCGGTGCGGCAGCACGGTTGCCGTGCCGCGCCGCTCGGCCAGCGCGAAGCCCGCCAGCAGCACCAGGCCCGCCACGATGCAGGCGCCGGTGGCCCAGCCGCGCGGCACGGTGGAGCTCACGCTGAACGCCGCCGCGGCGAGCGTCAGCAGCACCAGCGAGGCCAGCGGCACCCGTCCGGCGCCCGCCCCCGAGCCCGTCGGGCCCGGCAGCACCCGGCGGGCCAGCAGCGCCAGCACCAGCGCGGCGACCAGCAGCAGGACGTACGCCAGGCGCCAGGCGCCGAGCTGGGCGAAGAGCCCGCCGAGCGAGGGCCCGACCAGGGTGCCGACGCCCCACATCGCGGAGACCAGCCCGGCCGCCCGGGTCCACAGCCGCTCGGGCAGCGCGCTGCGGATCACGGCGTAGCCGAGCCCGGCCACCAGCCCGCCGCCGAGGCCCTGCACCACCCGGCCGAGGATCAGCGCGGCCATCGACGGGCTGGCCGCGTTGAGCACCGCTCCGGCGCCGAAGACCAGGAAGCCCAGCACGTAGGCGCGCGCGGCCCCCAGCCGGTCCAGCAGGCGGCTCACCAGCATCGAGGCGATCACCGCCGCCATCAGGAAGCCGGTGGCCACCCAGGCGTAGTACCGCTCCCCGCCGATGTCGGCGACGATCGAGGGCATCAGCGCGGCGGTGAAGTACAGGTTCATCGCGTACAGCGCGACGCCGCCGGCCAGGATCGAGGCGGCGGCCGCGTACCGGCGGGAGAGGAGTTCGCGCCAACCGCCGTCGGCCCCGGAGGGTATCGACTCCGGTGGGTAACTTCCCTGCTCAGCAGTGATAGTGGCGTTCTTTACGGCAGATGATTCGGTCACGTCCGGTACGCTAGGACTTCAACAGAACTTGAAGTCAAGGAGCCGCCATGACCACCGCACCGGTCGATCTGCTGAGCGTCGGCGAGGTGGCCCGGCGGGCCGGTATCGCCACCTCGGCGGTGCGCTTCTACGAGGACCAGGGGCTGATCTCCTCCGAGCGGTCGGCGGGCAACCAGCGCCGCTACCGGCGGCACGTGCTGCGCCGGATCTCGCTCATCCTGGTCGCCAAGCGGCTCGGCATCCCGCTCGCCGAGGTCGCCGAGGTCTTCGCCGGCCTGCCCGAGGACCGGATGCCGGGCAAGCACGACTGGGAGCGCATCTCCCGGCGCTGGGCCGAGCAGCTGCACGCCCGCCGCACCGAACTGGAGCGACTGGAGGCCGAGTTGACCGGCTGCATCGGCTGCGGCTGCGTGTCGCTGCGCCGCTGCCGGGTGCTCAACCCGGGCGACGAACTCGCCACCGAGGGGCCCGGCCCCCGGCTGCTGCTGCCGGCCGACGAGCAGCAGTAGGGCCCGTCCGGCGGATCTCGCCGGACGGGCCCTACGGGAGTGGATCCCGGTCGGACGCAGCCCTCGTGAGGTTCCCCGCCGCGCCCGACCGGGGGTTCGTGGTGGCCACTCCGGAGTGGTGGCTATCCCGGAGTGGTGGCCACTCCGGAGTGGTGGCTACTCCGGGAAGTGGCAGGCCGCCTCCCGGCCGCCCGTGACGCCGGTAGCCGCACTCGCGCCGCCCGCGGTGCCGCTCCCGACGATCCGCAGCAGCGGCCGCTCCGTCCGGCAGATCTCCTGCGCCTTCGGGCAGCGCGGGTGGAAGCTGCACCCGGCCGGCGGGTTGGCCGGGCTCGGCGGGTCACCGAGCAGCACGATCCGCTCCCGCGCCCGCTCCGCCGCCGGATCCGGCAGCGGCACCGCGGAGAGCAGCGCCTTGGTGTACGGGTGCGCCGGGTTGCCGTACACCTGGGCCTTGTCGCCGATCTCGACGATCCGGCCGAGGTACATCACCGCGACCCGGTCGCAGACCCGCTTGACCACCGAGAGGTCGTGCGCGATGAACACGTACGCCAGGCCCAGCTCCTGCTGCAACCGCTCCATCAGGTTGACCACCTGGGCCTGGATGGAGACGTCCAGCGCGGAGACCGGCTCGTCGGCGATCACCAGCTTCGGCGAGGTGGCCAGCGAGCGGGCGATGCCGATGCGCTGCGCCTGACCGCCGGAGAACTCGTGCGGGTAGCGGTCGAGGTGCTCGGGGATCAGCCCGACCAGCTCCATCAGCTCGGCCGCCCGCTTGCGCGCGCCCGCCGCGCTCTCACCCTGGACCAGCAGCGGCTCGGAGATGATCCGGGCCACCGTCTGCCGGGGGTTCAGCGAGGAGTACGGGTCCTGGAAGACCATCTGGAGGTTCCGCCGGTGCGGCCGCAGTTGGGCCTGGGAGAGGCCGCCGATCTCGGTGCCGTCGAAGGTGACGGTGCCCGAGGTCGGGTCCAGCAGCCGGACGATCATCCGCCCGGTGGTCGACTTTCCGCAGCCGGATTCTCCGACCAGGCCCAGCGTCTCCCCCGCGCCGAGGTCGAAGCTCACCCCGTCCACGGCCCGGATCGGCGCTCCGGCCCGGCCGGAGCGGCTGCGCCGCCCGGGGAAGGTCTTCACCAAGTCCCTCACGGACAACAATGGTTGGCTGGTCACAGCGCTCCCTCCGGCACCAGCGGCAGGTGGCAGGCGGCCTGGTGGCCGGGGCCGAGCGGCCCGAGCAGCGGACGCTCCGCCAGGCAGCGGGCGTGCTCCTCACCGGACGCCGCGGTGGTGCGTGCGCAGCGCGGGGCGAAGGAGCAGCCGGGGGCGGGGGCGATCAGCGACGGCGGGCTGCCGGGGATGGCCCGCAGCGGGGCGTCGTCGGTGTCGTCCAGACGCGGCAGCGAGTCCAGCAGGCCGCGGGTGTACGGGTGCGCCGGGGTGGCGAACAGCCGCTCCACCGGGGCCTGTTCGGCCGCCCGGCCGCCGTACATGACCAGCACCTCGTGGGCGACCCGGGCGACCACGCCGAGGTCGTGGGTGATCATCACGACGCCGAGGCCGCGCTCCTGCTGGATCCGGGCGATCAGGTCGAGGATCTGCGCCTGGACGGTGACGTCGAGGGCCGTGGTGGGCTCGTCGGCGATCAGCAGCTCGGGTTCGCAGGCCAGCGCCATGGCGATCATGACGCGCTGGCGCATGCCGCCGGAGAACTGGTGCGGGTACTCGTCGACCCGGCGGGCCGGCTCCGGGATGCCGACCTCGGCCAGCATTTCGATGGCCCGGGCCCGGCCGGCCTTGCGGCCCGCCTTGAAGTGCACCCGGTAGTGCTCGGCGATCTGCTCGCCGACGGTGTAGAAGGGGTGCAGGCTGGACAGCGGGTCCTGGAAGATCATCGCGATCCGCCGGCCCCGCACCGCGCCCAGCTCCCGCTCCCCCAGCCCGTTCAGCTCCTGCCCGTTCAGCCGGATCGAGCCGGTGACGGCGGCGCCGCGGTGCAGGCCCATGACGGCGAGCGAGGTGACGGACTTGCCGCTGCCGGACTCGCCGACCAGACCGAGGGTGCGCCCGGCCTCGACGGCGAAGGAGATGCCGTCCACGGCCCGGACGGTGCCGCGCGGGGTGTCGAAGGCGACCTTGAGGTCCTCGACCTCCAGTAGGCTCATGCGCCCACCTCGCTTCGCTCGGCAGTTGCTTCGCCAAATGCGCGCCTTTTAACGGTTCGCTCGCTCCGCTCGTTCACGGATCAGTACCTCACTCTCGGGTCGACGAACGCGTAGAGCACGTCGACCAGCAGGTTCGCCGCGACGATGAAGAAGGCCGCGAGCAGGGTGACGCCGAGGATGACGGGCTGGTCGGAGCGGCCCAGGCCGTCGTAGAACAGCCGGCCGACGCCGGGCAGTCCGAAGATCGACTCGGTGATGACGGCTCCGGCCAGCAGGCCTCCGAGGTCCATCCCGAAGATGGTCAGGATCGGCGTCATCCCGGCGCGCAGCCCGTGCTTGACGGTGACCGTGCGCGACGGCAGCCCCTTGGCCCGGGCGGTGCGGATGTACGGCTCGGCCATCGCCTCGATCATCGAGTTGCGGCTCTGCCGGGCGTACATCGCCGCGTACAGCAGGGCCAGCGCGATCCAGGGCAGCAGCAGGTTGGAGGCCCACTCGAAGGGGTTCTCGGTGAACTTGTGGTACGAGGGGTAGGGCAGCAGCCCGGCCGTCCTGACGACGCCCCAGATCAGCATGATCGAGGTGAAGTAGACCGGCAGCGAGGCGGTGCCGACCGAGAGGACCATCAGGGTCTTGTCGACCGGCTTGCCCTTGCGCAGCGCCGAGGTGACGCCCGCGCCGAGGCCGAGGACCAGCCAGAGCACGGCCGCGCCGAGGGCCAGCGAGATGGAGACGGGCAGGCGGTCGGTGAGCAGGTCCCAGACCGGCAGCCCGTACTCGTAGGAGTAGCCGAGGCAGGGGAAGCCGCAGTGCACCGCGCTGGGGCCGCTGCCGTAGTCACGGCCGGCGAAGATGCCGCCGAGGTAGGCGAGGAACTGGTCCCAGACCGGCTTGTCCAGGCCCATCGCGGCCTTGACGTCGGCGAGCCGCTCGGGGCTGCACGTCTTGCCGCAGGCGGCGGCGGCCGGGTCGTTCGGCAGCAGGTAGAAGATGGTGAAGGTGATGGCGCAGATGGCGAGCAGGATGCCCACCACGCCGAGCAGTCGGCGGCCGAGGTAGAGGATCACGACCGGCCTCCCCGGGGGTCGAGGATGTCGCGCAGCGCGTCGCCGAGCAGGGTGAAGGCGAGCACGGCGAGGAACAGGAAGGCGGTCGGGATCAGGAAGTACGTCGGGTCGGTCTCGTAGTGCACGATGCTCTCGGCGATCATCTGGCCCCAGGACGCCGTCGGCGGGCGGACGCCCACGCCGAGGTAGCTGAGCGCGGCCTCGGTGGCGATCATGCCGGGGATGAGCAGCGTGGTGTACGCGATGATCGGGCCGGAGACGTTCGGCAGGATCTCCCGGGTGAGGATGCGCCAGGAGCGCGCCCCGCCGACCTTGGCGGCCTCGACGTACTCGCGGTGCTTGAGCGAGAGGGTCTGGCCGCGCACCACGCGGGCGATGCCGGGCCAGGTGAACAGGCCGATCACCAGGGTGATCAGCAGGATCCGGTTGACGTCCTTGGCCACCGACATCATCGCGATCATGAAGATCAGCGAGGGGAAGGACATCGTGAGGTCCATCAGCCGGGACAGCAGCGTGTCGACGCGCCCGCCGAAGTAGCCCGCCGCGATGCCGGCCAGGGTGCCGGTGACCACGACGACGGCGGTCGCGGTGAACGCGATCAGCAGCGAGACCTGACCGCCGTGCAGCACCCGGGCGAACAGGTCGCGCCCGGTGATCGGCTCGACGCCCAGCCAGTGCCGGGTGCTGATGCCGCCGAAGTCGCCCCGGGGCATGCCGCCCAGGTACGAGTCGATGGCGCGTTTGTCGAACTCCTCGGGGGACCAGCCGCCGAGCGAGCTCAGCGGGCCCGCCAGGGCGGAGGCCAGGATCAGCACGCCGACCGTGATCAGGCCGAACCGGGCCGAGCCCTTGGCCCACAGCTGGTCCCAGACCAGCCGCCACGGCCCCCGCCCGGCACTCTTCTTGGCGCCCTCCGCCGTGGACTCGGCCACGGCGGAGGGCTCAGTGGTGGTACTCATCGGTGTCGGTCCCTCACTTGCCCTTGGCGGGGTCCTTGAGGCCGACCGTGGCCAGGTCGAGCATTCCGGCGAAGCCCGAGTTGCCGAAGGCGCCGGCCACGTTCGTGCCGACCAGCAGGGGGCGGCGCTGCCACATCAGCGGGACGGCCGGGGCCTTCTTCATCAGGTCCTCGTCCAGCTGCTGCCAGGCCTTGTTGGCCTCGTTGATGTCCGTCATGGCCGCGATCTGGTCCATCCGGTCCATCGTGGCCTGGTCCTTGAACTGGCTCCAGTTGCCCTGGTTGCCCTTCTCCTTGATGGTCCGTCCGTCGAAGATGAACGGGAAGAAGGTCGCGGCGGACGGGTAGTCCGGGCACCAGCCGTTGATGGTCAGCTCGGGGGCGTTCTTGGTGTCGCCGAGGGTGTCGGTGAAGGCGGACGGGTCGACCGTGTTGACGGTGACCTGGATGCCGGACTTGGCCAGCGACTGCTGGATCGTCTCGGCACGGGTCTTGTCACCGAGGGAGACGGTGATCGACACCTTGAGGTCGGTCTTGCCGGCCTCCTTCAGCAGGGCCTTGGCCTTCTCCGGGTCGCCGGTGGCCGGGATCTTCAGCGGGTCGGCCTTGGTGCCGCCGGTCAGCGACGGCGGGAGGTAGGAGGTGGCCACGTCCGCCATCGCCGGGCCGCCGAAGGCCGTCACCTGCGCCTCGCGGTCGACCGCCCACATCATCGCCTCGCGCACCTTCGGGTCGTCGAAGGGGGCCTTGGAGGTGTTCAGGTAGAGCATGTCCGTGCAGCCGGTCTGCTCGGCCGCCATGCGGGCCTTGACGTCCGGCTTGGGCAGCACCTTGGCGACGGTCTCGTGCTGCATCCAGGGCATGTTGATGGCGTTGGCGTCGGCGCCGTCGCTGGCGATGATCCGGTCGTCGGCCTGGCCGCCCTTGATGCCCTGGGTGACCACGACCTTGTCCGGGTACGCCTTGCGGACGGTGTCGGTGGACTGGTCCCAGTTGGTGTTGCGGACCAGCACCAGCTGCTTGCCGCGGTCGTAGCTCTCGATCTTGTACGGGCCGGAGGAGAACGGCCGGGAGTCGTACTGGGTGCCCTTCTCCTGGGACTGCGGCACCGGGGAGAAGGTCGGGAGGGTGACGGTGTCCGAGAACTCGGCGACCGGGCGCTTCAGGTGGAAGACGATGGTCTTGTCGTCGGGGGTCTCGATGCTCGCCAGGTGCTCGCCGCCCAGCGGGCCCTTGTAGTTCTCGCCGCCGGCCATGTACTGGATCGCGTAGTCGGGGCCGCCGGTGAGGTCCGGGGAGAAGGACCGCTCGACGTTGTACTTGATGTCGGCGGACTTGATCGGGGTGCCGTCCTCGTACTTGAGGCCGTCCTTGAGGGTGAAGGTCCACACCTTGCCGCCCTCGGAGGACTTGCCGAGGTCGGTGGCGAGGTCCGGGACGATCTCGCTGCCCGCCGCGCCCGGCTCGGACTTGAAGGTGGTCAGGGTGCGGTAGATCAGCCGGGTGCCGAAGTCCATGTGCGGGACGGTCCAGTTGCGGGCCGGGTCGAGGTGGGCGAAGTCCTGGTTGGTCAGGACGGTGAGGGTGCCGCCCTTGACCGGGGTGCCGCCGATGATCGAGCCGGACGCGGCGCCCGGGCCCTGGCCGTTCGAGGGCCCGGCGTCGCTGCCGCTGTCGCTCTTGTCGTTCTTGCAGGCCCCGAGGCCGAGGGTGAGGGTCGCCGCGAGGGCCGCCGCGAGGGCGGCGTGGGTGCGCCTGGTCATGTGCAACTCCGCTGTGGGGGGCCTGCCGTGAAGCCCGTGGTCCGCCCCGGCTGGTGGTCCGGGGCCCGCCGGAGAGGGCGGCCGTCGAGATCTGGCCGCTCCGCGGTGTGACCCGTAACATAGTAATGTGAAATTGCACTGCACAAGGGGTGACGGCTGCCGTTACCGAGCTGTGTCCGTGCCGCACCTCCCCAGCCCCGTCTAGGAGTTCACCGGTGACCCTTCCCCCGACCGGCCTCAACACCGGGAGCCACGACCTCCCGGTCTCCCCCGCCCTCGAAGCCTTCATGGGCACCCGCTGGGCCGCCACCCCGCTCCCCGCCGACCAGCGGGTGCCCGGCTACGACCGCTTCCCCGGACGCCGCGCCCGGCTCTCCGCCGCCTTCCCCGGCGAGCGGCTGATCGTCCCGGCCGGGCGCCTCAAGGTCCGTGCCAACGACCTGGATTACCGCTTCCGCCCGCACAGCGCGTACGTCTGGCTCACCGGCCTCACCGGCGAGGACCAGGCCGACCACGTCCTCGTCCTCGAACCGACGGGGCCGCACGGACACGAACCGGTCCTCTACCTGCACCCCCGATCCCCGCGCAGCGGAGGGGAGTTCTACCGCGACCGCCGCTACGGCGAGTTCTGGGTCGGCCGCCGCCCCGACCTCGACGAGTCCGCCCGGCTCACCGGACTGCGCGTCGAACACCTCGCCGACCTGGACAAGTTGCTCGCCGGACCGCAGCCGACCACCCGGGTGCTGGCCGGCACCGACCCGGTCGTGGACGAAGCCACCGGGCGCCCCGGCCCGTTCGCCCTGCCCGACGGCGAACTCGCCGCCGTCCTCTCCGAGTTGCGCCTGATCAAGGACGAGTGGGAGATCGGGCAGCTGCAACTGGCCGTCGACCACACCGTCACCGGCTTCGAGGACGTCGTCCGCGCCCTGCCCACCGCACTGCGCCACCCCCGCGGCGAACGCTGGATCGAGGGCGTCTTCGACCTGCGCGCCCGCGCCGAGGGCAACGGCACCAGCTACACCACCATCGCCGCCTCCGGCGCCCACGCCTGCGTCCTGCACTGGATCCGCAACGACGGCGCCCTCGACCCGAACTCCCTGCTCCTGCTGGACGCCGGCGTCGAGACCGACACCCTCTACGCCGCCGACATCACCCGCACCCTCCCCCTCAGCGGCACCTTCTCGCCGGTCCAGCGCCAGGCCTACGAACTCGTCCTCGCCGCCCAGAGCGCCGGCATCGCCGCCCTGCGCCCCGGCGCCCGGTACCGCGACTTCCACCGCGCCGCCATGCGGGTCATCGCCGAAGGCCTCGCCGACTGGGGCGTCCTGCGCATCCCCGCCGAAGAGGCCCTCGCCGAGGACAACGGCCTCTACCGCCGCTACACCCTCTGCGGCAGCGGCCACATGCTCGGCCTCGACTACCACGACTGCGCCAAGTCCCGCGCCGACCGCTACCTCGACGGCACCCTGGAGGAGGGCATGGTCCTCACCGTCGAACCCGGCCTCTACCTCCAGCCCGACGACGAGACCCTCCCCGTCGAACTCCGCGGCCTCGGCATCCGCATCGAGGACGACCTGGTGATCACGGCCGACGGCGCCCGCCTGATGTCGGGCGCCCTCCCGAGGACGGTCAAGGACGTCGAATCCTGGATGTCCACCCTCCTCAGCTGAGCCCCGCGGCCGGAGCGGACGATCAAGCCACCTTGATCGTCCGCTCCCCCCTGCGAACGGAGACCTCGACCTCGCCGCCGATGGCAGCGGCGTACGCCCGCAGGTTCTCCAGGCTGTCCACCTGCCCGTGCTCAATCTGCGACACCCGGGCCTGACTCACGCTCATCGACGCGGCCACCTGCTTCTGCGTTAGCCCCACCCTCCGTCGCAGCTCGGCCAGTTCATGCCCACAGATTCGTGACGCTGCGCCCCTGGGCCCGTCGGCGCCAGGCACCCTCTCAATGCCCGATGTTCACGCCTCCCGCGCGGCCTGCCACAGGTCCGCGACGATCTGCTCCGCCGGGCCCGTGCGGGCCAGGTGG
>NZ_JAFLNG010000168.1 GCF_017427025.1 Streptomyces sp. FH025 | reverse complement strand
CGGTGATGGCCGCCCTGCGAACCGGCGCCCCTGCGAACCGGCGCCCCTACGAACCGGCGCCCTGCGAACCGCCGCCCTGCGAACCGCCGCCCTGCGAACCGGCGCCCTACGAACCGCCGGAGCCGGCCGAGCCGTCGACGTCGAGCGCCGCCCGCAGCCGCGCCGCGACCTCCGCCGCCCGCGCCTCGTCCGGGTACCTCCCGCGCGGCCAGAAGAACCCGCGCAGCCCGTCCTTCGGATTGCGCGGCACCACGTGGACGTGCAGGTGCGGCACCGACTGGCTGATCCGGTTGTTGGCCGCCACGAAACTGCCCGCCGCGCCCAGCCCCCGCTCGACGGCCGCCGAGGTGGGGCCGTTCTTCCTGCGCGTGCAGCGGGTGGCGGCGGCCGGGAGGTCCGCCAGGGTCCGGTGGTGGGCGCGCGGCACGACGAGGACATGGCCGGGGAACAGCGGCCGGTGGTCCAGGAAGGCGACCGCCGCCTCGTCCTCCAGCACCCGGTGCGCGGGTACCTCGCCCGCCACCACCGCACAGAACAGGCAGTCCATCCGCCCATTCAAGCCACCGGCGGTGGCCCCGGCGGCCGCCCGGCCCCGAGCCAGCCCGACGTCACCCGCCCGGCCCCGGACTCACCCCCGTGCGCGCGCCCGGCTACTCGTACCGGTACAGCAGCGCCTCCCGCTCCGTCTGCTCGATCAGCTCGATGGTCAGCGCGTCGTCCCGCAGGTGCGACAGCGTGACCTCCGCCGAGCTCGGCTGCGCGTCCGCGGCGAGCCAGTTCTCCGGCTTCCACGCCGAAGCGCGCAGGAAGGCCTTCGGGCAGTGCCCGTACACCTCCTCCACGGCCACCACGATCGCGCTGCGCGGCGGCTTGCCGACGGCCGTCAGCTGGCGCAGCAGCTCGGGGTCGGTGGAGACGCAGGCCCGCCCGTTGACCCGGAGCGTGGTGTCGCGGCCCGGTACGACGAACAGCAGTCCGACCCGGCCGGTCTCCACGATGTTGTGCAGGGTGTCCAAGCGCTTGTTGCCGGTGGCGTCCGGAATGGCCAGGGTGTACTCGTCGAGCACCGAGACCAGCCCGGCCGGCCCTCCGCGCGGCGAGACGTCGCAGCGCCCGGCGGCGTCGGAGCTGGCGACGAACACCAGCGGGGAGCAGGCGATCAGGCGTTGGGCGACCTCGTGCAGGCGGTCCACCTGCTTGCGGCGCGCGTGCTCGCTCGGCTGCTCGTAGATCTCGCTCAGCTGGGCCGGATCGGTGAGCGCTCCCGCGCCGAGGGCGGCGAACAGGCGGTTCGGCCTGGCCGGAGCGGTGGTTGACGGAACGGCAGCTTCCGGTGTGGTGGTCATATCGGGAATCTAGTCGAGGGCCGCCTCGCCGCCCCAGGCCCCGGGCCCCGTGACCCGCCCTCCCCGGGGTCTCCCAGCTCTCCGCGAAAGAGTCGCCGCACCCCTCCCCACCAGCGGTTTTCCGCTGATAATGGGGCCAGGGACCCCCAGGCAGCCGGAGGTGGTGGCCGTGATCGTCAGAATCTGGGCCGGACAGGTCTCGGCCGATCGCATCGAGGAGTTCTGCGCACACCTGGCCAACCAGGTGATCCCGCAACTGGGGCAGACGGACGGCTGCTTCGGCGGCGAACTGTTGCGCTCGGTGACCGAGGGTGGGCACCGGGTGCTCGTGGTGAGCCGCTGGCGGGACGAGGAGGCCCTGCGCGGGTACGCCGGGCCGATGTGGCGGATCCGACCGGTCTGGTCGGAGGGCGAGCTGCACTACCTCGCGCACCCCCCGGAGGTCACCCACTTCATGCCGGTCGCCGCACCCGCTCCGCTCTGAGGCCCGCCACACCCCGAAACCCGCCGACCCCTGCCCCGCACCGCGCCGCGCATTCCCCGCAGGGCCGTGAAACAGGCCACAGCCGAGGGCTCTCCCTGGCCGTGCTCCGCCCGTGGCACAATGACGTCAACAGCAGTGACGTTCAGCGCACTCCGGGGTCGGTGAAAATCCGAACCGGCGGTTACAGTCCGCGACCCGTCCGCAGCCAGCGGCCGGTTGACCAGGTGAAATTCCTGGACCGACGGTTAAAGTCCGGATGGGAGGCGTGCGCGGGCGGACGAAGAGCAGTACCCGTGGTCCATCGACAACCGGACCGGACCACGGTCAGGTGAACGGCGGGAGCACTGTCTCCCGAGCCGGGCGAGCGATCTCCCGGCGGCCCCGGCAGGCACCCCGGCGACGGGTCGTGCCGACGGGTCCGCGCACCGTTGCCCGTCCGTGTCATCTCCCATGCCGCCCCGGAGTCCGCGCCCCAAGCGCGAGGAGACCCGGGTGTTCACCGGCATCATCGAAGAGCTCGGCGAGGTCGTGTCGATCGAGGAGATCGGCGACTCCTCGCGTATCCGCCTGCACGGCCCGGTGGTCTGTACGGGTGCGCGGCACGGAGACTCCATCGCGGTCAACGGCGTCTGCCTGACCGTCGTCGACAGCCCCGACCAACTGGCCGCCGGTACCGGCGAGTTCAGCGCCGACGTGATGGCCGAGACGCTGCACCGTTCCAGCCTGGGCGAGTTGAAGCCCGGCTCCCGGGTCAACCTGGAGCGCGCCATGGCGCTCGGTGAGCGGCTCGGCGGCCACCTCGTCCAGGGCCATGTCGACGCCACCGGGCGGCTGTTGAGCCGTGAGCCCGGCGAGCGCGACGCGGACGGCAACCTGCGCTGGGAGGTGCTGCGGTTCTCGCTGCCGGAGTCCATCTCCCGCTACCTGGTGGAGAAGGGCTCGATCACCGTCGACGGCGTCAGCCTCACCGTGGTGGAGGCCGCCCGCGACAGCTTCACCGTCAGCCTCATCCCGGCCACCCTCGCGCTGACCACGCTCGGCGCCAAGGCCGTCGGCGAGAGCGTCAACCTGGAGGTGGACGTGCTCGCCAAGTACGTGGAGCGGCTGCTGGATTCGCGCACCCTGCCCGGCCTGCCGGGCGACACGACCACGACCTCGGGGGAGACCAAGTGAGCTGGCTCAGCGGAGAGGCGTTCACCGTCCTCGGTGAACACGTGAAGTGGGCCGACATGATCGGCAACCTGCTCGGGTTCGGCGGCCTCGCGCTCGGCTGGCGCCGCTCGGTCTGGAGCTGGCCGGTCCAACTCCTGTCCGGCGTCGTGCTGATCACCGCCTACCTCGGCGGCCACGTCCCCGGCCTGATCGGCAAGCAGCTGATCGTGATCGTCACCGCGGCCTGGGGCTGGGCGCAGTGGCGGCGCGGGCGCCGGGACTCCGGGACGATCGCCGTACGGTTCGCCAGCTGGCCCGAGCGGGCCGCCCTGGTGGCCGGAACCGCGGCCGGCACGGTCGGTCTGGCGCTGCTCTTCACCGCCTACCCCAGCCTGTCGTGGAGCCCCTGGTCGGACGCCTACATCTTCGTCGGCACGCTGGCCGCGATGGTCGCCCAGGCGCGCGGCTGGCTGGAGTTCTGGTTCGCCTGGATCGCCGTCGACGCGGTCGGCGTCCCGTTCGCCTTCAACAGCGGCTACACCTTCTCCGGCCTCACCTACTCCGTCTACTTCGTCCTGGTGCTGCTCGGCCTGCGGTCCTGGTGGCTGAGCACCCGTGAGCCGCGCGCCACGTCCACCAACGTCCCGCAGGGAGCCACGGTATGACCGAGAACCAGCCCACCGACACCGACACCGACGCCGGCCTCGAACTCGTCCTGGACCCCGTCGAGCGGGCGATCGCCGACATCGCCGTCGGCCGCGCCGTGATCGTGGTCGACGACGAGGACCGCGAGAACGAGGGCGACCTCGTCTTCGCCGCCTCCGCCGCCACCCCCGAGCTGATGGCCTTCACCATCCGCTACAGCTCCGGCGTGGTCTGCGCCCCGATGACCGGCGAGGAGCTGGACCGTCTCAAGCTCCCGCCGATGACCCAGGTCAACGAGGACCGCAAGGGCACCGCGTACACCGTCTCGGTGGACGCCCGCGAGGGGATCGACACCGGCATCTCCGCCGCCGACCGCGCCCGGACCGTACGGCTGCTCTCCTCGCCCGGCACCGAGCCCGGCGACCTCACCCGGCCCGGCCACGTCTTCCCGCTGCGCGCCGTCGAGGGCGGTGTGCTGGTCCGCCCCGGGCACACCGAGGCGGCCGTCGACCTCGCCCGGCTCGCCGGGCTGCCGCCGGCCGGGGCGATCGCCGAGGTGGTCAACGACGACGGCACCATGGCCCGGCTGCCCGAGCTGGTCGCCTTCGCCCGCGAGCACGGTCTGGCGATCATCTCGATCGAGGACCTGATCGCCTACCGCCGCCGCACCGAGCTGCACGTCGACCGGGCCGCGACCACCGCCCTGCCCACCGCGTACGGCGAGTTCACCGCCGTCGGCTACCAGGGCACCATCGACGGCGTCGAGCACCTCGCCCTGGTGGCGGGCGGCCTCGACGCGGAGGGACGGCTGCCGGACGGCGAGGACGTCCTGGTGCGGGTCCACTCGGAGTGCCTGACCGGCGACGTCTTCGGCTCGCTGCGCTGCGACTGCGGCCCGCAGCTGGAGGCCTCGCTGAAGCGGGTGGCCGAGGCCGGCCGCGGCGTGGTGCTGTACCTGCGCGGCCACGAGGGCCGGGGGATCGGCCTGGCCCACAAGCTGCGCGCGTACGCGCTCCAGGAGCAGGGCCGCGACACCGTCGAGGCGAACCTGGACCTCGGACTGCCCGCCGACGCCCGCGACTACAGCATCGCCGCGCAGATGCTGGTGGACCTCGGTGTCCGCTCGCTCAGCCTGCTCACCAACAACCCGCAGAAGCTCACCGCGCTCACCGAGCACGGGCTCAAGGTCAAGGGGCGCGAGGCGGTCGAGATCGCGCCCGGCGAGCACAACCTGCGCTACCTGCGGACCAAGCGCGACCGGATGGGCCACGACCTGCCCGGCCTCGGCTCCTGAACGCCGCCCACCGAACACCAGAGAACCGAACACCAGAGAACGGAAACCGGAACATGAGCGGCCACGGAGCCCCCATGCTGACCATCGACGGCACCGCCGACCTCAAGGTCGCCGTCGTCGCCGCCCAGTGGCACGACCAGGTGATGAACGGCCTGCTGGACGGCGCCCACCGCGCGCTCAAGGAGCTGGGCGTCGCCGAGCCGACCGTGCTGCGCGTCCCCGGCACCTTCGAACTGCCGGTCGCCGCCAAGCGCCTCGCCGAGCGCGGCTACGACGCGGTGATCGCCCTCGGCGTGGTGATCCGCGGCGGCACGCCGCACTTCGACTACGTCTGCCAGGCGGCCACGGCCGGCCTCACCCAGGTCAGCGTCGACACCGGCGTCCCGGTCGGCTTCGGCGTGCTGACCTGCGACAACGAGGAGCAGGCGATCGACCGCGCGGGCCTGCCGGGCTCCGCCGAGGACAAGGGCCACGAGGCCGTGACCGCCGCCGTCGCCACCGCGGTGACCCTGCGCGACGTCCGCTGAGGGCCCGCGCCCGGTCCCGGGCCGTGGACGTCCAGCCGACCGTCCACGGTCCGGGACCGTTTACCGTCCGTCCCTCCGCACGCCGTATGGTGAGTCCCATCATGGCTTCGAAGACATTCGAGGAGCTCTTCGCCGAGCTCCAGCAGAAGGCCGCCACCGGCGACCCCTCGTCCTCCCGCACCGCGCAGCTCGTCCAGCAGGGCGTCCATGCGATCGGCAAGAAGGTCGTCGAGGAGGCCGCCGAGGTCTGGATGGCCGCAGAGTTCCAGTCGGACGAGCAGACGGCGGAGGAGATCTCGCAGCTCCTCTACCACCTTCAGGTGATGATGATCGCCCGTGGGCTGACGCTCGACGACGTCTACAAGTACCTCTGAGCAAGCACCTCTGAGCAAGTACGACTGAGCAAGTACGACTGAGCAAGCACCGCAGAGCAAGCCCCGCTGAGCAAGCAACACCGTTCGAAGAACACCCCCACCTCCACCTCCCAACAGGTAAGGAAGCGACCTCCCATGCTGCGCATCGCCGTCCCCAACAAGGGTTCTCTCTCGGGTCCCGCGGCGGAGATGCTCCATGAGGCCGGCTACCGCCAGCGGAAGGACCCCAAGGAGCTGGTGCTGGTCGACCCGAACAACGAGGTCGAGTTCTTCTTCCTCCGCCCGCGCGACATCGCCGTCTACGTCGGCTCCGGTCGCCTGGACGTCGGCATCACCGGCCGCGACCTGCTGCTGGACTCGCACTCCAACGCGGAGGAGGTGCTCGCCCTCGGCTTCGCCGGGTCGACCTTCCGCTTCGCCCGCCCCGAGGGCGTGGAGGTGGAGGACGTGAAGGGCCTGGAGGGCCTGCGGATCGCCACCTCCTACACCGGCCTCGTCGAGCAGCACCTCGCCGACCACGGCGTGAAGGCGACGGTCACCAAGCTGGACGGCGCGGTCGAGACCGCGGTGCAGCTGGGCGTCGCCGACGTGATCGCCGACGTGGTGGAGACCGGCACCAGCCTGCGCAACGCGGGCCTGGAGGTCTTCGGCGAGCCGATCCTGATCTCGGACGCCGTGGTGATCCGCCCCAAGGGCGCGGCCGAGGACGCCCGGGTGGAGCAGTTCCTGCGCCGCCTCCAGGGCGTGCTGGTGGCCCGCCGCTATGTGCTGATGGACTACGACATCCGCGCCGAGAAGGTCGGCGCCGCCGTCGCGCTCACTCCCGGCCTGGAGTCGCCGACCGTCTCCCCGCTGCACACCGAGGGCTGGGTGGCCGTCCGCTCGATGGTGCTCCGCAAGGAGGCCCAGCAGATCATGGACGACCTGTGGGGCATCGGCGCCCGGGCCATCCTGGTCACCAACATCCACGCCTGCCGCCTCTGACCGCACGGCGCCGACCGGTCCGCGCCGCCCTGCGCGCGAGCCGGTGAGTAAAGAACGGTTCAATGGGGCGGGGACACCGACCGGTGTCCCCGCCCCTCGCCGTGAAGCGCCGACAGAAGCGCCACCACCAGAACCACCGGAGCCCCACGTGTCCACGCCGCCCGTCGAGTACCCCGTCACCTGGGCGCCCCGCCGTACCCGGGCCGTGCTGCTGCCGGTCTGCGCCCTGCTGGTGGTGCTGTTCGCCGTGCTGGCCGTGCTGCTCCCGGAGAACTGGCAGCTCAACGACCGGATCATGATGACCGCCAGCGGCGTCCTGTTCGCCTGCGTCGGCCTGATGCTGGCCCGCCCCCGGGTGCGCGCCGACGCCGAGGGCGTGACGGTGGTCAACTTCGTCCGCAGCCGCCGGCTCGCCTGGGCCGAGATCGTCCGGGTCAACTTCCGCCAGGGCGACCCGTGGGCCACCCTGGACCTCGCCGACGGCACCTCGCTCGCCACGGTCGGCATCCAGTCCGGCGTCGGCAGGGCCCAGGCGATCGCGGACGCCCGCGCGCTGCGAGACCTCGTCGAGCACCACGCCCAGGCCTGAGAGCACGGGGCCACATCCGACGGCGAACGGGCCCCGACCTGCGGTTCCCGGGCCCGGCGGGTCCGAACAGGCTTCCTACCACCGCACCGGTATGGTCTACGCTGGTAAAAGCGGGGCAAAACTTCTGCCCTGCCCGAAAACGACCTGAGGAGTGACACTCCCCCTCGATGGACGATCCGTCCGGTAGTACCTGCGCCGCCTCACTTCCGACCACCGGAAGGCAGGCGGCACTGTGATCACCGCCTGGCTGCTGCTGTTCGCGGCCATCCTCCTGATCCTGGCCAACGGACTCTTCGTGGCCGCCGAGTTCGCCTTCGTGACCGCCGACCGCGGGGCGGTGGAACGTTCCGCCGCGTCCGGTGACGCCAAGTCCGGCCGGGTCGCCAAGGCACTGCGGCACCTCTCCTTCGAACTCTCCGGCGCGCAGCTGGGCATCACCGTCACTTCGCTGGTGGTCGGCATGCTCGCCGAGCCGGCCCTGTCGACCCTGCTGCAGCCCGTCATGTCGGGGATCGGCGTGCCCGACTCGGTCGGCCGCAGCGCCGCCGTGGTGGTCGGCATGGTGCTCGCCACCGTCGTCCAGATGGTGATCGGCGAGCTGGTCCCGAAGAACTGGGCGATCTCCCGCCCGCTCCAGGTGGCCCGCGCGGTCGCCGCCCCGCACATGGCCTTCTCCTTCGTCTGCCGTCCGCTGATCAGCTTCCTCAACGGCGTCGCCGACAGGACGGTCCGGGCCTTCGGCATCGAGCCGCAGGAGGAGATGGAGCACGCCCGGACCCCGGCCGAACTGGTCGCGCTGGCCCGCCACTCGGCCAAGGCCGGGGCGATAGACGAGGAGTCGGCGACCCTGTTCGTCCGCACCCTGGGCCTCGGCGACCTCACCGCCGAGTCCGTCATGACCCCGCGGGTCGACGTCGCCGCCCTCCAGCGCGACGCCACCGCCTCGGACGTGCTCAACCTGACCCGGGCCACCGGCCTGTCCCGCTTCCCGGTCTACACCGACAGCCTGGACGAGGTCACCGGCATCGTGACGCTCAAGGACGCCCTCGCCGTCCCGGCCGCCCGGCGCGGCCTGGTGCGGGTCGGTGAACTGGCCTCGCCGCCGCTGCTGGTGCCCGAGACCCTGGCCGCCGAGCGGCTGCTCGACCAGCTGCGCCGCCTCCAGCCGATGGCCATCGTGGTCGACGAGTACGGCGGCACCGCCGGCGTCGTCACCGTCGAGGACATCGTCGAGGAGATCGTCGGCGAGGTGCAGGACGAGCACGACCCCGAGGACCACCCCGAGCTGCTCCCGCTGCCCGCCGTCAACGGCCTGCCCGCCTGGGAGGCCGACGGCCGCGCCCGGCTCGACCAGCTGGAGACCATCGGCCTGAACGCCCCGGACGGCCCGTACGAGACCCTCGCCGGTCTGGTCGCCGACCTGCTCGGCAAGCTCCCCGAGGTGGGCGAGCAGGCCGAACTGCCCGGCTGGCGGTTCACCGTGACCGGCGTCGACCGGCACCGCACCAGCGAGGTCCGGGTGGAGCGCACCTCCGCCCCCGCCGCGTTCGGCGATGACGAGGAGGGCGTCCGATGACCGCGCTGCAACTGCTCCTCGCCCTGGTGCTGCTGCTCGGCAACGCCTTCTTCGTCGGCGCGGAGTTCGCCGTCGTCTCGGTGCGCCGCAGCCAGATCGAGCCCCTCGCCGAGGCCGGACACAAGCGCGCCCGTGTCGTGCTGCACGCGCTGTCCAACGTCTCCGCGATGCTGGCCGCCGCCCAACTCGGCATCACCGTCTGCTCGCTGGGCCTCGGTGCGCTCGCCGAGCCGACCATCGCCTCGCTGCTGGAGGGCCCGTTCCACGCGATCGGCGTCCCGTCCGCCCTGATGCACCCGCTCTCGTACGGGATCTCGCTCGCCGTCGTGGTGTTCCTGCACATGGTGATGGGCGAGATGGTGCCGAAGAACATGGCCATGGCCGGCCCGGAGAAGGCCGCGCTCTGGCTCGGCCCGCCGCTGGACCGGCTGGCCCGCTGGCTCGCCCCGGTGATCCGGGCGCTCAACGCCCTCGCCAACGGCGTGCTGCGGATGTTCCGGGTCGAGCCCAAGGACGAGGTCGAGTCGGTGTTCACCACCGAGCAGCTGATGTACCTGCTGGTCGACTCCAGGGACGCCGGCCTGCTCGACGTGGACCGTCAGGAGCGCCTGGAGGACGCCCTGGAGATGGGCCACCGCCCGGTCACCGACGTCCTGTTGCGGCCCGAGCAGCTGGTCACCGTCGGCCCGAAGTCGACCGCCGCCGAGGTCGAGGAGCTCGCCCTGCGCACCGGCTTCTCGCGCTTCCCGGTCACCGACGGCGACCCGGCGGGCCACGGCTACCTCGGCTACGTGCACCTCAAGGACATCCTCGACGTGGAGGACCCATCGGCGCCCGTCCCGGCCCGCCTGTGGCGGCCGATCACGGTGCTGCGCGGCGGCCTCCCGCTGGACGACGCCCTCGGTGCGATGCGCCGGGCCACCTGCCACCTGGCCGCCGTGCTCGACCAGGACGGCCGCACGCTCGGCGTGGTCATGCTGGAGGACGTGCTGGAGGAGCTGGTCGGCGAGATGCACGACCCCGACCACCGCACCACGGCCTGAAGCCCGTTCTGAGCCCGTTCTGAGCCAGTCCTGAGGCGTCGGCTGTTTCGCCCACGGCGTGTCCGCTGACGGCGATTCCGCCCTGAGCGTTCAACGGTTCCATGCCGGCCACCCCCGGGGAAGGGTGGCCGGCATGAGACTGCTCGTGCTGGGTGGAACGAAGTTCGTCGGACGGCTCCTCGCCGAGGAGGCGCTGGCCAGGGGATGGGAGGTGACGGCCCTCAACCGCGGCACGCAGCCCGCGCCCGAGGGCGTACGGGTGCTGGTGGGCGACCGGACGGCCGAGGGCGGCCTGGCGGCGCTCGCCACGGGGGAGTGGGACGCGGTGGTGGACACCTGGTCCTGGGCCCCGGCGGCGGTGCGCGACAGCGCCCGGCTGTTGAACGGCCGGGTCGGCCACTACGCGTACGTCTCCAGCAGATCGGTGTACGACCACCCGGTGCACGCCGGGGCGGACGAGACGGCGCCGGTCGTCCCCTCCTCCCCGGACCTGACCGGCGAGGTGCCCTATGCCGAGGCCAAGCGCGGCGCCGAGCTCGCCCTGGAGGCGGAGTTCGGCGGAGGCGCGCTGCTGGCCCGCGCCGGGCTGGTCCTCGGCCCGTACGAGGACATCGGCCGGCTGCCCTGGTGGCTGAACCGGATCGCCTGCGGCGGCCCGGTGCTCGCCCCCGGCCCGCGCGACCTCCCGTTGCAGTACATCGACGGCCGCGACCTCGCGGCCTGGACCCTGGACGCGGTGGCGGCCCGGCTGGGCGGCCCGTACAACGTGGTCAGCCCGGCCGGCCACACCACCATGGGGGAGCTGCTGGCGGCCTGCGTCCGGGCCACCGGCGCGGACGCGGAGCTGCGCTGGACGGACGCCGAGCGGATCCTGGCGGCCGGCGTCCAGCCGTGGACCGAGCTGCCGGTCTGGCTGCCGCCCGGCGAGCTGTACGACTTCCTGCACGGCGCGTCGGTGGCCCGGGCCGTCGACGCCGGGCTGCGCTGCCGCCCGGTCGCCGAGACCGTCGGGGACACCTGGGCCTGGCTGCGCTCGATCGGCGGCGACGCCCCGCAGCGCGCCGACCGGCCGAACGTCGGACTCGACGCGGAGCGCGAGGCGGCACTGCTGCGGGGCTGAGCCCGGAAGGGGAGCCGGTCGTCAGCCCCGGCCGTCGATCAGCTCCCCGTACGCCTGCACCAGGTCCGGCAGCCGCAGCGTCGCCAGGTCGTCCCGGCCCGGCGGCTCGCGCAGCATCGACAGCCGCAGGTCCCGGTAGGCGCAGGACTTCTCGTACAGGGTGCGGATGAACCGGCCGTTGCCCAGTTCGTCGATCCAGCCCTCGCGCACCACGTGGGTGCAGATGCTGGCCAGCTCCTCGGCCGCGTCCTCGTCCCAGCCGTCGCCGTCCCGGCCGGCCAGCGCCGCGCCGATCGCGGTCAGCTCGCCGGGGCGGTAGCTGGGGAAGTCGACCCGGGTGGTGAAGCGGGAGTTGAGACCGGGGTTGGTGGCGAGCAGCCGGTTCATCCCCTCGGGATAGCCGGCCAGGATCACCACCAGCCGGTCGCGATTGTCCTCGGCGCGCTTGAGCAGCACCTGGAGCGCCTCGTCGCCGTACGCGTCGCCCTTGGTGTAGCCGGAGTTGGAGAGGCTGTACGCCTCGTCGATGAACAGCACGCCGTCCAGCGCGGAGTCGATCAGGTCGTTCGCCTTGACCGCCGTCTGGCCGAGGAACTCGCCGACCAGGTCCGCCCGTTGGGCCTCCACCAGGTGGTCGCCGGAGAGCAGTCCGAGGGCGTGGAAGACCCGCCCGAGGATTCGCGCCACGGTGGTCTTGCCGGTGCCGGAGGGGCCGGAGAAGACGAAGTGCCGCTTCGGCGGCTGGACCGGCAGGCCCTGCTCGGCCCGCAGTCGGGACATCCTCAACTGGGCCGAGAGGGCCCGGACCTGCCGCTTGACCGGCTCCAGGCCGACCATCAGCGAGAGTTCGGCCAGTGCCGCGTCCAACTCCCGTTCGTCACCGCTCGGTTGCGGCACGGGCGCGACGGCGGTCCGCGGCTGCGCCTCGCCCCGGACGGGCGGCGGCGCCGGTGCGGCGGGCGCGGCCGGGGCTCCCGAGCCGGACCGCTCGCCGGCCGCCCGCGGCGTGAGGCCCGCCGCCGGCCCGACCGTCGGGCCGTCCAGCGCCGAACCGTCCAGCGCCGGACCGTCCACCGCGCCGTCCACCGTCGGGCCGTCCAGCGCCGGACCGTTCGCGGCGCCGCCACTCGCCGAGCCGCCGTCCTCAGTACCGCCGTCCTCAGTACCGCCGTCCAGCACCGCCCCGGCCTCGAACTCGTCACCGTAGCC
>NZ_JAFLNG010000167.1 GCF_017427025.1 Streptomyces sp. FH025 | reverse complement strand
CGGTCAGCTCAGCCGCGACACGCCGCGGACCACACGCGACCGAAGTCGATGTGGCTGCGGGTGACCAGCGGGCACGAGGCGTTCACCGCTTCAGTTGACCAGGGTGTCCGTCGGTTCGTCAACCGCGTTCCCGCGTTCCCGCGTTCCATCGTTCCCGCACGGTGGAACCCTCGGGTACGCCGAAGGCCCCGCCCCGCCGCTGGGTGAGCAGCGGTGGGGCGGGGCCTTCGGAAAGGACGGGCGGGGCCTCAGGCCTCGGTCACTTGGTGACGTCCTCGATCTCGTCGTCGTCCTCGCGACCGGGGGTCTTGAGGTTGAACTTGGTGATCGCGAAGCGGAAGAGGAAGTAGTACAGCGCGGCGAAGACCAGGCCGAGCGGGATGATCATCCACGGGTCGGTGGCCTTGTTCCAGGCCAGCAGGTAGTCGATCAGACCGCCGGAGAAGGTGAACCCGTCGTGCACGCCGAGCGCCCAGGTGACGGCCATCGAGACGGCGGTGAGGACCGCGTGGATGACGTACAGGGCCGGGGCGATGAAGACGAAGGCGAACTCGATCGGCTCGGTGACACCGGTGACGAAGGAGGTCAGGGCCAGCGACACCATCATGCCGGTGATGGCCTTGCGGCGGTGCGGCTTGGCGGAGTGGGCGATGGCCAGCGCGGCGGCGGGCAGCGCGAACATCATGATCGGGTAGAAGCCCGACATGAACTGTCCGGCGGTCGGGTCGCCGGCGAAGAAGCGGGTCAGGTCGCCGTGCACGACGGTGCCGTCGGGCTTGGTGAAGTCACCGGTCTGGAACCAGGCGAAGGAGTTCACGAACTGGTGCATGCCGACCGGCAGCAGACCGCGGTTGACGAGGCCGAACGCGCCCGCGCCGAACGCGCCGGCGCCGATCAGGGTGTCGTTCAGGCTCTTGATGGCGTCGCCGATCGGGCCCCAGGTCAGGGCGAAGAGCACACCGACGGCGGTGCCGACGAAGGCCATGAGGATCGGCACCAGGCGGCGGCCGTTGAAGAAGCCGAGCCAGTCGACCAGCTTGGTGCGGTGGTACTTCTGCCACAGCACCGCGGCCAGCAGGCCGATCACGATGCCGCCGAGCACGCCCGGGTTCTGGTACGTCGGGGCGACCCACTTGCCGCCGTCGATGTGACCCTCGGTGATCGGGAACGCGGTGAGGACGTTCTTGTACACCAGGAAACCGACCAGTGCGGCGAGGGCGGTGGAGCCGTCCGCCTTCTTGGCGAAGCCGATCGCGATGCCCACCGCGAAGAGCAGCGGCAGGTTGTCGAAGACGCCGCTGCCGGCGGTGGCGAAGACCGAGGCCACCTTGTCCCAGCCGAGGCCGTCCTTGCCGAACACGTCGTCCTGGCCGAGACGCAGCAGCAGACCTGCCGCGGGGAGCACGGCGATGGGCAGCTGGAGGCTGCGACCGATCTTCTGCAGACCCTGGAGGAGGTTCTGGCCGAACTTCTTGGCGGGGCTTGGCGAAGCCGGAGCCGTGGCGGGCGCCGGTGCCTGCGCAGACTGACTCATGGGGGTGGGTTCCTAACGGCATGGCGGTCGGGGGAAGGCACAGGGGACCAACCGCGAACTGGTCTACACCACGTGTGGTGTAGACCAGTTTGTAGCACGGGTGGAGAAGGCGGGGAACCCCGTAAAGCGCCGTCACCGGGAAGCGCTATGAAATCGAAACCTGGAAGCGGAACGACGATCATGATTACAGCCGGGATTGGGATTTTGGCTATTTGCGCAACAAAAAGAGCCGACCCCGTGCGAGCGCCGGGCCGGAGCGGGGTCGGGGGTCGGGCGCGGACGATCCTGCCGCTCCCGGGCGTGCGCGGTGGCTGCTGAGAGTGATCGCGGGGTCGCGGAGGCGGCCCGTGAGACTTCCCTCACCTGCGGCCGGCCCTCGGCCGGAGTGTCGCGGGCCGGGCGGATCGGGATCGAATTGCCTTTCGGCCGGATATTCGGCCGGATATTCGGCTGGGAATTCAGGCCCTTCCCGAAACGCCGAAATCCTCCGGACCGTTGGATGCGGAGGCCTTTGAGGGTGATATCGGCGGAGGCAGGTTTCAGGCCTTGGTGACGTCCTCGACCTCGCTCTCGTCCTCGCGCCCCGGTGTTTTCAGGTCGAATTTGACGATGATGAACCGGAAGAGCGCGTAGTACACCGCGGCGAAACACAGTCCGATGGGGATGATCAACCACGGCTTGGTGGCCAGCCCCCAGTTGATCACGTAGTCGATCAGGCCGGCGGAGAAGCTGAAGCCGTCGCGCACCCCGAGCGCCCAGGTGACCGCCATCGAGGCGCCGGTCAGCACCGCGTGCACGCCGTACAGGGCCGGGGCGATGTAGGCGAAGGAGTACTCGATCGGCTCGGTGACGCCGGTGACGAAGGAGGTCAGGCCGACCGAGAGCATCAGGCCGTAGATCTCCTTGCGGCGATGCGGTTTGGCCGAGTGCGCGATCGCGAGCGCGGCGGCGGGCAGCGCGAACATCATGATCGGGAAGAAGCCGGACTGGAACTGGCCGGCCGTCGGGTCGCCCGCCAGGAAACGCGGGATGTCGCCGTGCACGATCGTGCCGTCGGCCTTGGTGAACTCGCCGAACTGGAACCAGACGAAGGTGTTCAGCAGTTGGTGCATGCCGATCAGCAGCAGCGCGCGGTTGAACAGGCCGAAGATGCCCGCGCCGCCCGAGCCGAGATCGGCGAGGGTCTGCGAGAAGTCGTTGAGGCCGCGGCCGATCGGCGGCCACACCCCCAGCGCGACCACGGCGGTCGCCATGCCGACCATGGCGGTGATCATCGGGACCAGCCGGCGGCCGTTGAAGAATCCCAGCCAGTCGACCAGCCTGGTGCGGTGGAACCGCACCCACAGCCGGGCCGACATCAGGCCGATCAGGATGCCGCCGAGCACCCCCGGGTTCTGGTACGTCGCGTTGGCCGCCTTGGCCGAGGAGTAGTCCACGCACTGGTCGCTGACCAGCACCGTCGGCGGCTTGCAGCTCTCCGGGAAGGCGTGCAGGACCTTGTAGTAGACGAGGAAGCCGACCACGGCCGCCAGCGCCGTCGAGCCGTCCGCCTTCTTGGCCATGCCGATCGCCACACCGATGCAGAACAGCAGCGGCAGCCCGAGCGAGGAGTCCAGCAGCGCACCGCCGGCCGCGGCGAAGACCTTGGCGACGTCGGTCCAGCCCAGGCCGTCCTTGCCGAAGACGTCCGGCTGGCCGAGCCGGTTGAGGATGCCGGCCGCCGGGAGCACCGCGACCGGCAGCTGGAGCGAGCGGCCCATCTTCTGGAGACCGCCGTAGAAGGTGTGCCACCAGGTGGTCTGCGGGGCCGTGGCGCCTGCCGAACTCATCATCCGCCCTCCGCGAGCAGTTGCCGTCCCAAGGGCCGGCGCGGGACCCTCGGCCGGGGCTCAGGAACACCCGGGGCGCTTCCCGCGTTCATCGGAGTACACATATATTGGTGTAGACCACTTTGGGGAGCGGGCCACACCAGGCCGCACTCCGGGGCGCGAACCCCGCTGATCGTCATCCTCGGGCGGTGATCGGCGGCCTGCGCGCCGGAATGGGCCAAACGTGGTCTAACGTGGCAGACCGGACCGGCACAGGCGATGCTGGTCGCGCCGCCCGGCAGCGCGACCACAGCTGAACCCACGTCAGCCACCGGCACCTCACCGCCCGACGGTCGAGGAACACCCCAGCACAGCGCAGGACGGCGCCCGGCAGAGCCGCCGGCGAGCCGAGACAGAGGGAGAGAATCAGATGGCCAGCAAGGCTGAGAAGATCGTCGCCGGTCTGGGCGGCATCGACAACATCGAAGAGGTCGAGGGCTGCATCACCCGCCTGCGCACCGAGGTCAAGGACGCCTCCCTGGTCGACGAGGCCGCCCTCAAGGCCGCCGGCGCCCACGGCGTCGTCAAGATGGGCACCGCGATCCAGGTCGTCATCGGCACCGACGCCGACCCGATCGCCGCCGACATCGAGGACATGATGTGAGCTGAGCCACCCCGGCTCACCCACCCGGCCCGCCGCCCCGCTCAGGGGGACGGCGGGCCGAGGCGCATCCGGAAGCACCCCCGCGAGCGGCTACGCTCAGTGGCTATGTCACGCATCGACGGCCGCACCCCCGAACAGCTCCGCCCCATCACCATCGAGCGGGGCTGGAGCAAGCACGCCGAAGGCTCCGTCCTCATCTCCTACGGCGACACCAAGGTGCTGTGCACCGCCAGCGTCACCGAAGGCGTCCCGCGCTGGCGCAAGGGCAGCGGCGAAGGCTGGGTCACCGCCGAGTACTCCATGCTCCCGCGCGCCACCAACACCCGCGGCGACCGCGAAGCCGTCAAGGGCCGCATCGGCGGCCGCACCCACGAGATCAGCCGGCTCATCGGCCGCTCGCTGCGCGCCGTCGTCGACCACCGCGCCCTCGCCGAGAACACCATCGTCCTCGACTGCGACGTCCTCCAGGCCGACGGCGGCACCCGCACCGCCGCCATCACCGGCGCCTACATCGCCCTCGTCGACGCCGTCTCCTGGGCCCGCGAGCGCAAGCTCCTGCGCGCCAAGGGGCAGCCCATCACCGGCGGCGTCAGCGCCGTCAGCGTCGGCATCATCGACGGCGTCCCGATGCTCGACCTCCGCTACGAGGAGGACGTGCGCGCCGAAACCGACATGAACATCGTCTGCACCTCCGACGGCCGCTTCGTCGAGGTCCAGGGCACCGCCGAAGGCGCCCCCTTCGACCGCGACCTGCTCAACCGACTCCTCGACCTCGGCGCCCTCGGCTGCGCCGAACTCGACGAGATCCAGCGCAAGGCCCTGGAAGGCTGAACCGGCAGCAGGGCTGAACCGGCGCGCCCCCAGCGTCCGTCGACACCCACGGAGGAGTCGCGCGGACCGCTGTACACGCAGGGCCCGCAGACCGTACGGTTCCCGCAGCAACCCGCTGCGGGAACCGCGCACCCCCCGGCGCGCGTCCCTCCCCACGGAACCCGCGCGCACCAGGAGGACCGGATGCCGTCGAGCATCGCCCGCCCCACCGCCCTCGCCGTGGCCGGACTGATCGCGATCCTCCCGCTCAGCATGGTGAGTTGCTCGGCCGCCCAGAAGGCCGTCGACTGCGGCAACACCGCCGTGAAGATCACCGGCGACCTCGCCGACCTCACCAAGGCCTACGACAACGCCAGCAACGACTCGGCCGCCGCCGGCAAGGCCGTGCAGAAGCTCAAGGGCGACCTCGACCAGATCGGGAAGAACTCCAAGAACACCGACGTCGTCAAGGCCGTGACCGACCTCCAGAAGCAGGCCGACAAGGTCCAGCAGGCCGTCGACCGCAAGGAGGCCCCCGACCTCAAGCCGCTCGGCGACGCGGCCGGCAACCTCACCTCGCTCTGCGGCGGCTGACCGCCCCCGCGCGCTCGGTGGGGGCTCGGTGGGGGCTCGGTGGGGCTCGACAGGGCTCGATAGGGTGGGCGATATGTCCACCCGCCTGATCCTCGCCACCCGCAACCAGCACAAGGTCGCCGAGCTGCGCGCCATCCTCACCGACGCCGGCCTCGACGTCGAACTCGTCGGCGCCGACGCCTACCCCGAGATCCCGGACGTCCCCGAGACCGGCGTCACCTTCGCCGAGAACGCCCTGCTCAAGGCGCACGCCCTGGCCCGCGCCACCGGCCTCCCCGCCGTCGCCGACGACTCCGGCCTCTGCGTGGACGTCCTGAACGGCGCGCCCGGCATCTTCTCCGCCCGCTGGGCCGGCAAGCACGGCGACGACCTCGCCAACCTGGACCTGCTGCTCGCCCAGCTCTCCGACATCGCCGAACCGCACCGCGGCGCCCACTTCTTCTGCGCCGCCGCCCTCGCCCTGCCCGACGGCACCGAGCGCGTCGTCGAGGGCCGCCTCCTCGGCACCCTCCGCACCGCCCCGGCCGGCAACGGAGGCTTCGGCTACGACCCGATCCTCCAGCCCCTCGGCGAAACCCGCACCTGCGCCGAGCTGACGGCGGACGAGAAGAACGCCATCAGCCACCGCGGCCAGGCCTTCCGCGCCCTCGCCCCGGTGGTGAAGGAGCTCATCGGCTGACGCCCCGCAGAACGTCGATGGCCCGCCCGGAGAACCTCTCCGGGCGGGCCATCGATTGCAAGGCTAGTGCGGCCTGAGGGATTCGAACCCTCACGGGATTTCTCCCACGGGCACCTAAAACCCGCGCGACTGCCGATTTCGCCAAGGCCGCATGGCCACTAGTCTAGGGCTTCGCTCAGGGGCGACGACACTGTGATTAGTCGACGGGTCGCGGTCGCTTGTTTTTGTTGCGACCGCAGTACGTGGCTGTGATGGCGTGGCAGTTGGGGCAGAGCAGCCGGAGATTGTCAGGCCGGTTGTCCGACCAGTCGCCGTTGATGTGGTCGACCTCCAGGGTCATCGGCCGCCCGCGCCACTCCGGGCCGGTGCCGCAGTCCTCGCACAGCTCGGGCCGGCCGAGTTCGGCCAAGGCGCTGCGGATCCGCGAACCGGGGATTCGTTTGGCTCCCCAGGGGCGCTGGACGAGGAGTTGTTCGGCCGGGATCCTGGTGGGAAGTCGCCTGCCCCGGGCGTGGGCCTGTCCGTTGAAGTGTGACGTGTCGATGCCGAGCGCCTTGATGCGGCGTCCGATGTGGGCCTGGGTGCCGCCGGCCTGGCGTTGGCCGAGGTATCGCACGACCCCGGCCACGCTGTGAGACACCGAGACGGCCTCTTGGAGGAGTTCGCGCGTGTAGACGCTTCCGGTCGGGCGGAAGTGCGAGGTGTCGATCCGGTACTCGGTGAGCTTGCGCCGCAGGTACTTGCGCCGGTCGCGGTTCGGCTCCCGGCCGAGCGCGGTCAACATCTCGTCGAGTGAGGCGGCGGTGGCTGCGATGGTGGAGAGCAGTTCACGGGTGTATTCGACCGGCATGGTGGGTCCCCTGTTGTGATGGAGGGCCCCTCTTCCGACATGAGAACGATCGAGCGGGGGTTCGGTTACGGGGTGGGTTTCGGCCACGGGCTGACTGGTTGTCGGGGGTTCCGACCTGTGATGTTTAGCTGCTGATTACTAATTGGTACAGACCTATTGACCTATGTGGTTCAGACCACATAGCTTCTGCGCCAACTGAAATCCCCCACGTGCGTGCTCCCCCACAGGCACGCGCCGACACTCTCTCCTGGAGGACCGAGTGTTGATCCGAAACACGACGGAGCGGCGTCCCACCGCCGCTCGGCGTCGTAAGAGCCCGGCGGCACGGGCGGGTCTGGCCTCGTTGGCGGCGGCGAGCCTGGCCGGGCTGCTGATGGCGACGCTGGGTGCGGCGCCCTCGCAGGCGTCGGCGGCCGTCGACAACTCGGCCTGTCGCCCGGACGGGCTGTACCAGACCCCCGGGGTGGACGTCCCGTACTGCTCGGTCTACGACACCAGCGGGCGCGAGAAGATGGGCGCGGACCACCAGCGCCGCATCATCGGCTACTTCACCGGCTGGCGCACCGGCAAGAACGGCGACCAGCCGTACCTGGCGACCGACGTGCCCTGGGACAAGGTCACCCACCTCAACTACGCCTTCGGGCACGTCGGTGGTGACAACAAGCTCTCGGTCGGCACCGACGGCCCGACCAACGAGGCCACCGGGATCTCCTTCCCGGGCGTGCCCGGCGCGGAGCTGGACCCGACCCTGCCGTACAAGGGCCACTTCAACCTGCTGACGAAGTTCAAGAAGCAGTACCCGAACGTCAAGACCCTGATCTCGGTCGGCGGTTGGACCGAGACCGGCGGCTACTTCGGGGACGACGGCAAGCGCGTCAACTCCGGCGGCTTCTACTCGATGACCGTCAACCCGGACGGCAGCGTCAACCAGGCCGGCATCGACACCTTCGCCGCCTCGTCCGTCGACTTCATCCGCAAGTACGGCTTCAACGGCGTCGACATCGACTACGAGTACCCGACCTCGATGAAGGACGCCGGCAACCCGCTGGACTGGCAGCTCGCCAACTCCAAGCGCGGTTCGCTGGCCAAGGGTTACGCGGCGCTGATGAAGACCCTGCGCGAGAGCCTGGACAAGGCCAGCGCCGCCGACGGCAAGCACTACCTGCTGTCGGTCGCGGCCCCGTCCTCCGGGTACCTGCTGCGCGGCATGGAGACCTTCCAGGTGGCCCAGTACCTGGACTACGTCAACATCATGTCGTACGACCTGCACGGCGCCTGGAACAAGTACGTCGGCCCGAACGCCTCGCTCTACGACGACGGCAAGGACGGCGAGTTGGCGTCCGCCAACGTGTACGGCACCGCGCAGTACGGCGGCATCGGCTACCTGAACGCCGACTGGTCGTACCACTACTTCCGCGGCGCGATGCCCGGCGGCCGGATCAACGTCGGCCTGCCGTACTACACCCGCGGGTTCAAGAACGTCCAGGGCGGCACCAACGGCCTCTGGGGCACGGCCTCCGCGACCACCTGCCCGGTCGGCTCCGGCCTGACCGCCTGCGGTGACGGCGCGGTCGGCATCGACAACATCTGGAACGACAAGGACGACGCGGGCAAGGAGTCCCCGGCCGGGTCGAACCCGATGTGGCACGCCAAGAACCTGGAGAAGGGCATCGTCCCCGACTACCTCTCCAAGTACGGCGTGACCGACACCGCCCTGCAGGGCACCTACACCCGCAACTACAGCTCCGCCCTGGTGGCGCCGTGGCTGTGGAACGACACCAAGAAGGTGTTCCTGTCCACCGAGGACGAGCAGTCGGTGGGCGCCAAGGCGGACTACATCGTCAACCAGGGCGCCGGCGGCGCGATGATCTGGGAGCTCGCGGGCGACTACAAGTGGGACGCCACCGCCAACGGCGGCAAGGGCGAGTACGTCCCCGGTTCGACGCTCACCTCGCTGATGTACGACAAGTTCAAGGCGGCGAGCCCGTACGGCGCGACCCGCTCGACGATCGCGCTGCCGCAGCAGACCCTGCCGATCGACGTGTCGTTCACCAACTTCGCGCTGGGCGACTCGAACTACCCGATCAACCCGAAGCTGCACATCGTCAACAACTCGACGCTGACCCTGCCGGGCGGCACCGAGTTCCAGTTCGACTACAGCAACTCGGCCCCGGGCAACGCCAAGGACCAGTCCGGCTTCGGGCTCCAGGTGATCAAGCAGGACAACCCGGGACCGGGCAACACCGGCGGGCTGAAGGGCACGTACAACCGGGTGTCGGTCAAGCTGCCGGGCTGGCAGTCGCTGGCGCCGGGCGCCTCGATCGACATGGACTTCGTCTACTACCTGCCGGTGTCCACGCCGTCGAACTGGACGGTCAACGTGGGCGGCACGCTGTACGGGATCAAGGGCGACCTGACCCGGGGCGCGGTGGACGGTGGCACGACCCCGCCGACCACTCCGCCGACCACTCCGCCCACGACGCCGCCGACCACGCCGGCCGGTTGCGCGGGTGCGCCGAGCTGGGACGCGGGAACCACCTACGCGACGCCCACCAAGGTGTCCTGGAAGGGCCACTACTACCAGAACAAGTGGTGGACCAAGGGCGACGACCCGAGCGCCAGTGGTTCCTGGGGAGTCTGGAACGACCTCGGGGCCTGCTGATCAGGGCGGCCCGTTGAGGTGAGGAACGGCGGTGGCGGCGCACCCGGTCGGGGGGTGGGCCGCCACCGCTGCTCTCGTCGGTTCCTAGGCCTCGACCTTGAGGTCGCGCAGCAGCTTGGCGACGTGCCCGGTGGCCTTCACGTTGTACAGCGCGTGCTCGACCTTGCCCTGCTCGTCCACGATCACGGTGGAGCGGATGACGCCGGTCACGGTCTTGCCGTACAGCTTCTTCTCGCCGAACGCGCCGTACGCCTCCAGCACCTGCTTCTCCGGGTCGGAGAGCAGCGTGACCCTGAGGTTCTCGGCCTCGCGGAACTTGCCGAGCTTCTCCGGCTTGTCGGGGGAGATGCCGATGACGTCGTAGCCCGCGTTCGCGAGGACGTCCAGGTTGTCGGTGAAGTCGCAGGCCTGCTTGGTGCAGCCGGGGGTGAGCGCGGCCGGGTAGAAGTAGACGATGACCTTGCGGCCCAGGTGGTCGGCGAGCGAGACCTGCTTGCCGTCGGCGTCGGACAGGCTGAAGGCGGGCGCGGTGTCGCCGGGCTGGAGACGCTCAGTCATGGTCGTACTCTCCTGGAGGCTGGGACGGGCGGTCGTACCACGGCAAACTTACCTCCGTTGGTGGGTGGGGCCGCGCGGCCGTGCTCGGCAACTGAGAGACTGGGTCAGTCGCACAGGACAACCAGGACAACAGCGCAAGTGAATGGGGTGGCCCGAGTGGGCGAGGCGAGCACGCAGGACAAGTCGGCGCGGACGACCGCGCAGATCGAGGCGGACATCGCCCGGACCCGCGACAAGCTGGCGGCGACCCTGGACGAACTGGCCGTGCGCGTGCACCCCAGCACCATCTCGGCCCAGGTCAAGGCCAAGGCGATGGCCGCGGTCGAGGAGAAGGCGGGCCGCGCGTACGTGGCCGCGAACGGCCTGGTGGAGAAGGTCCGGGTGCAGTTCGTGGACGAGAAGGGGCAGCCGCGCAAGGAGCGGATCGTCCCGGCCGCGCTGGTCGGTGTGGGTCTGGTGCTGCTGGTCGCCTCCGCCCGCAAGCGCCGCAAGGGCTGAGCGTCGGAACGCGGGAGGGCCGGGCACCGGGTGGTGCCCGGCCCTCCGCTTCTCGGGGCGGACTTCCTGTTGCCGGGGCGGCCTTCCGTTTCTCGGGCCGGCCTTCCGTTTCCCGGCGCGGCCTTCCGGTGGCCGGGCTGGTGCCACGTTCTGCCGGGCCGGTGTCATGTTTACCGGGCCCGCGTCACGTTGCGCGGCCGGGGACGGTACCTTCGGGACTGTGAGTACGAATGACGAACCGATCCACCTCGGCGACCACGCCCGGCACGACCGGCTGGGCGAGAAGCTGCCGATCCGGATGCTGCACGACCGCGTGCTGGTGCGCACCGAGGGCAGTGAGGGCGAGCGCCGTTCGACCGGCGGCATCCTGATCCCGGCGACCGCGGAGCTGTCCAAGCGCTGCACCTGGGCCGAGGCGGTCGCGGTGGGCCAGAGCGTGCGCTCGGTGGAGCCGGGGGACCGCGTGCTGTACGACCCGGAGGACAAGCTGGAGGTCGAGGTGCGGGGCGCCACCTACGTGCTGCTGCGCGAGCGCGACCTGCACGCGGTGGCGGCGAGCCGCTTCGGCGACACCGAGGGCTCGACGGGGCTGTACCTGTAGCGGTACTCGGAGCGGTACCCGTGGCGGCGCCCGGAGCGATCCGTTACGCGAGCAGCGTTCCGCCGTCCACGGTGACGACCGTGCCGGTGGCGTAGCGCTGCTCCATCAGGTAGGCGTACGCCTCGGCCGCGTCCTCGGGTTCGCCGATCCGGCCGAGGGGGAGGCCGTCGATGATCTTGGCGTACATCTCTTCGCGGTCGGCCTCGGGCAGGCCGGACCAGAGCGGGGTGCGGATCAGCCCGGCCCGGACGGCGTTGACCCGGAGCGGGGCCAGTTCCACGGCCAGCGCCCGGACCAGGCCCTCGATCGCGCCGCACATGCTCGCGGCGATGCTCCAGCCCGGTCCGGGGCGCAGGCCGGCGGTGCCGGAGGTGAGGGTCACCGAGCCGCCCGGGCGCAGCTTGGGGGCGGCGGCGCGGACGGCGTCGAGGGCGCCGAAGTAGCGCAGGGTGAAGGCGTCGCGGGCGGCGGCGAGGTCCAGGGTGTCGAGGGTCGTCAGGTTGAGGGGTTCTCCGGCGGTGTAGACCAGGTGGTCGAGGGGGCCGAGGCGGTTGAACAGGTCGGCGACCTGGTTGCTGTCGGTGAGGTCGGCGACCTCGGCGGTGGTGCCGGCGGGCAGGGTGGAGAGGGCGCGTTCGACGTTGGCGGGCCGGCTGGAGGCGATCGTGACCCGGGCGCCGCGTTCGGCGGCGAGGGTGGCGGTGGCGAGGCCGATGCCGGAGGTGCCGCCGAGGACGACGACGTGCTGGCCGGTGAGGGGCATGGTGGGTCCTTCGTTCGTTTCGGTCGCCCCGTTGTGCGGGGTGGTGTCTCGATCCTGCGCCGGGTGGATCGGTGCGGTCCAAGACCTGTTGTGGCCGCTGTCATACCCTCGGGGTATCAGTGGGGATGGGGTGGGCGATGGACGTCGATCTGCGGAAGCTGCGGTACTTCGTGGCGGTGGCGCGGGAGTTGCACTTCGGCCGGGCGGCGGTGGGGTTGCACATCGCGCAGCCGGTGCTGTCGCGTCAGATCAGGGCGTTGGAGGCGGAGTTCGGTGCGCAGTTGTTCCGGAGGGACCGTAGGTCGACCGAACTGACCGAGGTCGGACGGCAGTTGTTGGAGGATGCG
>NZ_JAFLNG010000166.1 GCF_017427025.1 Streptomyces sp. FH025 | reverse complement strand
GCGCGCCGGGTCCGGGGCCGCCCAGGTCGCCATTCCGGTCGGCGGGGCGACGTGGGTGGGGCGGAACGCGAACTCGTCCATGGGCGGCTACTCTTCCTCCGCCGCGCGCACCCGGCCGCCGGGCGGCCGGACCCCCACCGTGCGCGGCACGACTCGCAGCACAGGTCGATTCCCACTCTACCGGCGCCTCGGGCCGCGCGACCTTCCCACCGGCCCGCGGTCACGTCCGCATGAGTGCGGTCACTTCCGCATGATCGCGGGCTCGTGCCGCCGCAGCAGGCCCAGCACCGCCAGCCCGTACGCCACCGAGAGCGCGGGCAGCACGGCGATGTCGAGCAGCCAGCCGGACCGCTCGCGGTGGAACATCGGGTCCGCGGTCTGGGCGACCGGGGCCAGGTGGGGCAGGTCGATGGTGCGGGCTATCGCCGCCAGGCCCCAGCGGGAGGGCACCAGCCAGGCGAGCTGTTCGAGGCCGGGGACGCCGTTCAGCTTGAGCATCAGACCGCTGAAGACGATCTGGAGGATGGCGAGCAGCACCAGCAGCGGCATGGTGGCCTCCTCCTTGACCACCAGCGCGGAGACCAGCAGCCCCAGCATCATCGCGGCGAAGGCGAGCAGCGCGACCCCGAGCATCAGCTCCGGCAGCCGGGGCATCACCACGCCGGCGGTCGCCGGCGGGGGAGCGCCGGGTGGCAGGGTCGGGGCGATGCGCACCCCCGCCAGGCCGACCAAGGTCAGCACCGCGGCCTGGAGCACCGTGACCGTGCCGAGCACCACCACCTTGGACACCAGGTAGGCCGATCGGGACAGCCCGACCACCCGCTCCCGCCGGTAGATCGCGCGCTCCTTGACCAGCTCGCGCACCGAGTTGGCCGAGCCGGTGAGCACGCCGCCGACGCAGAGCAGGAGCAGGCAGTCGATCGCGTTGTCCTGGGTGAGCCCGGCGCCCGCGACCACCCGGCACATCAGGCCGATGAGGAAGGGCAGCACGATCATCACGGTGAGGAACAGCCGGTCGGCGGCGAGCACGGCGGTGTACCGGCGCACCAGGGTGCCGAGCTGGGCGAGCCAGCTCTGCGGCTTCTCCGGCCCGATCGCGGCACCGGCCCGCTCCTGCCCCCGGACCTGCTCCCGCCCCCGTGCGGACGGGCGCGGCACGGGCGCGGCCTCGGCCGCCACGTAGCGGGCGTACTGCGGGGAGGCGCGGAAACGCTCCTGCCAGGCGGTGTCGGGCTCGTTCTCGAAGGACTCGAAGGCCTCCGGCCACTCCTCGAAGCCGAAGTACGCCAGCGCCTCGTCGGGCGGGCCGTAGTACGCCGTCCGGCCGCCGGGCGCCAGCACCAGCAGCCGGTCGCAGACGTTCAGGCTCAGCACGCTGTGCGTCACCACGACCACCGTCCGCCCGTCGTCGGCCAGCCCGCGCAGCATCTGCATCACCGAGCGCTCCATGCCCGGGTCCAGGCCCGAGGTCGGCTCGTCCAGGAACAGCAGGGACGGCTTGGTGAGCAGCTCCAGCGCGACGCTGACCCGCTTGCGCTGGCCGCCGGAGAGGCTGGCGATCACCACGTCGGCCCGGCCCTCCAGGCCCAGTTCACGGATCACCTCCCGCACCCGGGCCTCCCGTTCGTCCGGGGCGGTGTCGCCGGGGAAGCGCAGCTCGGCGGCGTACGCGAGGGCGCGGCGAACGGTCAGCTGGGTGTGCAGGATGTCGTCCTGCGGGACGAGGCCGATCCGTCGGCGCAGCTCCGCGTAGTCGCGGTAGAGGTCGCGCCCGTCGTACAGCACCGTGCCCTGGTCGGCGGGGCGCAGCCCGGTGAGCGCGTTGAGCAGGGTGGACTTGCCCGCGCCGCTCGGGCCGGCCACCGCGAGCAGCGCCCGCTCGGCGAGCGGGAAGCCGACGTCGTCCAGCAGCACACGGTGGTCCGGGCCGACCCGGACGACCAGGTGCTGGACGTCCAGCGAGATCTCACCGGTGTCGGTGTACTCCACCAGACGGCCGTCGACCAGGCAGAGCGCGGAGTGGCCGATGCCGACGATGTCGGCCGGGCCGACCGGCGCGCGCGGGACCGGACGGCCGTTGAGGTAGGTGCCGTTGTGGCTGCCCAGGTCGACGATCTCGTGGCCGCCGCCCGGCAGTTCGCGCAACTCCGCGTGGTGCCGGGAGACCACCAGATCGTCCAGGACCAGGTCGTTGTCGTGCGAGCGGCCGATCCGGACGGTCCGGGCGGGCAGCCGCAGCACACTGCTCGGGCGGCGGAAGACGCCGGAGGCCTGCGGGGCGAGCAGGGTCGGCCGCTCGCCGGGCTCGGGGCCGGGCAGACCGGCGAAGGTCGCGGACGGACCGGTGGCCGGATCGCCGAAGCGCAGCCGGGTACCGGGGCCGACGTCCTCGCGACCGATCCGGCGGCCGTGGTCGTAGGTGCCGTTGGTGCTGCCGACGTCCTCCAGCAGCCAGTGGCCCTCGGTGGCGCGCAACACCGCGTGATGCCAGGAGACCCGGGGGTCGTCCAGGACGATCTCGCTGGTCGGGTCGCGGCCGAGGTGGTACGCCCGGGTCGGGTCGATCAGCTGGGAGTCGCTGTCGGTGACCAGGACGAGGGGCGGCGCGGTGGGCGCGCCTAGGCGCTCTCCCATGGTCCGCATTCTATCGCCACGACCCGGTACCGGCCCTTCCGAATACCGGGATTGGACTGGACCACTGGCTCGGCGCGCCACTATCGTTCGGCGTGCCCGCACGTCATCCGCCGAGTACTCCGGGACGGAACGCATGAGCATCTGGCCGCAGTTGCACCTGTCCCGGTCCGTCCGGGCGGGCCGCGCCACCGGCCGGGTACTGCGCCTGGGCCTGATGGACACCATGCTCGCCGACCTCGCCGTCTCGGTCGTCCTGTGCTTCGAACGGCCGCTGGACGACGGCCGGCTCGCCGCCGGACTGGCCCTCGCCCTGGACAGGGTCCCGGTGTTCGCCGGGCGGCTGCGCACCGACGGGGGCGTGCTGCAGGCGGTCTGCGACGACTCCGGCGTCCCGCTGGAGGTCTACACCGTCGACGGCACGCTCGCCGAGGCGATGGGCCGGGTCGCGGGGCCCGGCTCAGACCTGGTCGCCCCGGTGGACGCCCCGGCCGCGCGCACCGGCGGCGCCCCGCTGCTCACCGTACGCCTCACCCGCACGGCCGACGGCGGGACGGTGCTCGGCTGCTCCTGGCACCACGCGATCGGGGACCTCCACAGCTTCATGCTGCTGCTGCGGATCTGGTCGGCGGCGGTCGAGGGCGAGCCGCTGCCGGAGGCCGAACTCGTCGACGACCAGGACGCGTTGCTGGACGGTGTGCTGCCCGCCGAAGACTGCGGACGGCCGGGCTTCCGGGTGCCCCCGGCGGTCGAGGCGGAGCTGCTGGCCCGCGAGGCGGCGGCCGGGCCGCGCGCGAACCGGACGGTGCAGATCGCCTTCACCGACGCCGAAGTCGGCCGGATGCGCGAGGAGTTCGGAGCGGCGGCCGGTCGGCGGCTGTCGGCGGGCGATGTGATCTGCGCCCACCTCCTCTCCACCCTCCGGGAGTTGGACGGCGACGAGGCCGAGCGGATGTTGACCGTTCCGGTCAACGCCCGCCGCTGGCTGGGACTCCCGCCCGCCCTGGTCGGCAACCTGCTGAGCGAGGTGCACCTGCCGCACCGGCCGAAGGACGGACCGGCGGTGCTCGCGGCCGAACTGCGGGCGGCGGTCGAGGAGTTCCCGACCGCGCAGCTCAACCTGCGCTCCAACCTGGGCTTCCTGGCGGCTCTCGGCCGGGCGCGGCTGGGCGAGTGCGTGCCGCTGGGCTTCGACCCGCCGCAGCGCCGGTTCACCTTCTCCAACTGGATCCGCTTCGGCGCCTACCAGCTGGCCTTCCAGGGGCAGCGGCCGGTGTTCTTCAGCCCGGCGGCCAACTATCCGCTGCCCTGGATCTGTTGGACGGTCGAGGGGTACCGCGCCGAGGGGTACCTGAGCACCGTGGTGCTGCCGGCCCGGCTCGCCGCCCGGCTCCGCGGGGCGGACGGCCGGGCGGCGCTGCACCGGTTCCGGACGGCGGCCGACGCGCCGCCGGCGTCGGCGGCCGTCCTGCCGAAGGTGCTCTGAGTCGCTCCGAGGTGCTCCGAGGTGCTAGAACGACTCCTCGATCGCGGTCCACAGCCGGAGCCGGGCGTTGAGCGCGGTCCGGACGGTCTCGGCGCAGGAGTCCCACCTGGCCTGGTCCTCGCCGCACAGGTCGATCAGCATCTGCATCGCCATCGGGGTGTGCTGCTCGCCGTCCACCTCGATGTGGCGGGCCAGGTAGTCCTTGAAGACGGTGAGCACGCCGTCGGGGTCGTCGATGCCGACCACCTGGGTGAACATGTCCGGGATCAGGTCCTCGCGGCCGAAGGCGAAGGCGGCGGCACGGCAGTGCACCGGCGCGTTCTCCACGATCGACCAGGTGACGGAGGTGAACTCCACGGCCGGGTCGGGTACGTCGGCGGCCTTGAGGGCCTCCGGCACGGGCTTGCCGGAGCCCAGCAGGGCCAGGAAGTCCGTCATCGGGCGGGGATCGGCGCCGGCCTGGCGCATGCCCTCGACGTACAGCTCGAAGTGGCTGGTGTAGCCCTCGCCGAGTTCGTCGCTCTCCTCCACCAGGACGATCTCGTTGATCAGCCGACGGCTGGCGGTCGGACCGTTCGGGACCCACGGCACGTCCACGCAGGTGAGGTCGCGCTGCAGGCTCTTCAGCAGCGACATGAAGTCCCAAACGGCGAAGACATGGCTGTTCAGGAAGGTGCGGACGCGCGCGATGCTGGTGAGCGAGCGGTACACCGAGTGCTCGACGACCTCGCGGCGCAGCGGGTCGATGGCCTGTTGGAGGCTGGTCAGGCCGGGGTGGGAACGGTCCCAGTGGTAGCGGTTGGTGGACATCGGTCCTCCTGGTCTCGGGGTCCGGGGGTCTTCAGGGCAGGTGGTCTTCAGGTCAGGGAGTCTTCATGACGGACCGCAGCGCGTGCCGCAGCTGCTCGCGGTCGGGTTGCACGGCCCGGTCGAGGGCGGGGGCGAAGGGCAGCACCGCGCCGTCGGGGCGGGTGATCCGGCGCGGCGGGGCGATCAGGCGCATCTCCTCGGCGGCGGTGGCCAGCACCTCCGCGCCGAAGCCGCAGCTGCGGTTGGAGTCGTCCAGGACGACCAGCCGCCCGGTGCGTTCCAGCGAGTCGCCGAGCGCCTGCCAGTCGAAGGGGTGGACGGTGCGCGGGTCGAGGACCTCGACGGAGAGTTCCGGTGCGAGCTCTTCGGCCACGGCGAGGGCGTCGTGCACCAGGTGCCCGAGCGCGACCACGGTGACGTCGGTGCCGGGGCGGTGGATCCGGGCCCGGCCGAGCGGCACCGGTGCGAGCTCCCAGGTGACGGTCTCGCGCACCGGCAGGGCGGCGGCGGGGGCGAAGACCACGACCGGGTCGGGGTCGCGGATCGCCGAGCGCAGCAGCCCGTAGGCGTCGGTCGGGGTGGCGGGCACCACGGTCTTCACGCCCGCGTGCGCGAACAGGCTGTACGGGTGGTCGGAGTGCTGGCCGGCCCAGCCGTCCCGGGAGCCCGAGCCGGGCACCAGGCAGGTCAGCGGGACGGACGCCTGGCCGCCGGTCATCAGCGAGAACTTGTGCGCCTGGTTGACGAGTTGCTCGAAGACCAGGAAGAGCAGCGAGGGGATCTGGAACTCCAGCACCGGCCGCCGCCCGGCGAGCGCGGCGCCGACCGCCATCGCGGTGAACGCCTGCTCGGAGAGCGGGGTGTCCACGATCCGCTCGGCCCCGAAGCGCTCCAGCAGGCCGAGGGTGGGCCCGGCCATCCCGGCGCCGATGTCCTCGCCGAGGACGAAGACCGCCGGGTCCTCGGCGAGTTCGTCGGCGAGCGCCCGGTTGAGCGCCTTGGTGTACGAGAGCCTGGTCATGCCGACACCCCCGGTCGGGGCCGCAGGCCGTCGGCGTACAGGTGGTCCAACGCGCCGGATGGGTCCGGGTGTTCGGAGGTGAGTGCGAACTCCTCGGCGGCGGCGAGCTGTTCGGCCACCGAGCGGTCGAGTTCGGCGACCGTCGCCGGGTCGAGCAGTGCGGCGGCGCGGGGGAGCGGGTCGCGTTCGCGCCAGGCCGCGACCTCCTCGGGCGTGCGGTAGCGCAGCTTCATCCGGCGCTCCATGGTGTGGTGGCCCTCGTAGCGGTAGGTGCGGCACTCCAGGAAGCCCGGGCCACCGCCGGCCCGCGCCCGGTCGACCGCGCGCAGGGCGGCGGCGCGGACGGCCTCGGTGTCCATGCCGTCCACCTCCTCGGCGGGGATGCCGAAGGCGGCCGCCCGGTTGGTCGCGCCGCCAGCGACGGCGGTGGCGGCGGGCAGGGTGGTGGCGTAGCCGTTGTTCTCGCAGACGAACACCACCGGCAGGCGCCACATCGCGGCCAGGTTGAACGCCTCCAGCAGGACGCCCTGGTTGAGCGCGCCGTCGCCGAAGAAGGACACCGCGACCGCGCCCGCTCCGGCTGCGGAGTGCTTCAGGGCCCAGGCGGCGCCGACCGCGATCGGGGCGCCGGCGCCGACGATGCCGTTGGCGCCGAGGATGCCGAGCGAGAGGTCGGCGGCGTGCATCGAGCCGCCCCGGCCGGAGTTCAACCCGCCGACCCGGCCCGCGAGTTCGGCGAGCAGTCGGTGCGGGGCGGCGCCCCGGGCGAGGACGTGTCCGTGGCCGCGGTGGGTGCTGGTGAGCCGGTCGGCGGGGCCGAGCGCCGAGCAGACGCCGACCGCGACGGCCTCCTGCCCGATGTACGGGTGGATGCCGCCGGGGATCGCGCCGGACTTCACCAGGCCGAGCGCCAGCTCCTCGAAGTCGCGGATCAGCCGCAGCATCCGGTAGCGCTCGGCGTCGGTGGCGAGGGGTGCGGCGGTCACGGCGCGGGGCGCGGTCACGGCGCGGGGTGCGGTCACAGCGCTCCCCGCCAGAGCGTCGGGCAGTACGCGGGGTCGGCGTAGTCGGGCCGGTCGTCGGCGGTGCGGCGCACCAGCACGTCGTGGTTGTACACCACCGGGCTGCCGCCCGGCCGGTCGTGCCGGCGGTACTCGTTGGCGCCGTCCTGGAGGTGCAACGAGACGGCCCGGCGCGGGAATTCGGCCAGGTTGGGGCCGCTGCCGTGGTAGGTGCGGCAGTGGTGGAAGGAGAGGTGGCCGCGCGGGATCAGCATCGGGACCTTGTGCACCGACTGCCCGTTGTGCGCGGCGTTGGCGGCGAGGATGGCGTCCAGCTCGCCGTTGTCGCGGTCGGCGAAGTGCCGGGTGGAGTCCTCGCCGGAGGGCAGCTCCCGCCAGCGGTGGCTGCCGTCCACCATGGTGATGGTGCCGTTCTCCTCGCGGCAGTCGTGGAACGGGATGAAGGCGGTGAGCATCTCCTCGGAGGTGCAGGTCTGCCAGTAGTGCTTGTCGAAGTGCCACGGCACCCGGTTGCTGGGCTCCCCGGGCACCGGCGGCTTGTAGATCAGGGTCGCCTGGAAGATCCGGATCTCCTCGGCCCCGGCGAGCAGGGCGGCCACCGCGCCGACCAGCGGCTTGCGCAGGATCGCGCCGATCGCGTCGCTCTCGTGGTGGACGTAGTCGTTGTGCCGCTGGACGGGACCGTGGGAGGGCTCCCAGGCGGCCAGCCGGGGCGGGCGGACCGGCAGCTCCCGGTCGCGGTGGCCCGCGTAGTACAGCTCGGTGGCGGCCTGGAGGGCGTCCAGCTCCTCGTCGGTGAACAGGCGGCGGGACAGGTACCAGCCGTGCTCGCGGTAGTGCGCCACCTCCTCGGGGGTGGGCAGCAGTTCGCGTTCGGCGTCGGTGAGGCGGAACTCGGGGCTCATGGCTGTGCTTTCGTTCGAGGGCGGCCGGTGGAGGTGGTCAGCGGAGCGAGGCGGAGGTCTGCCGTTCGACGGCCTCGTACAGGGCCTTGATGTTCGCCGTCCCGAAGGTACCGGCTCCCTGACGCTCTATCAGTTCCAGGAAGTAGGTGCGCCGGGGATGGGTGGAGCGGGCGAAGATCTGGAACAGCTGGCCGCCGTGGTCCTGGTCGACCAGGACGTGCAGCTCGCGCAGGGTCTCCACCGGGATGGCCGTCTCGCCGAGCCGCTCGGTGAGCGCGTCGAAGTAGGCGCCCGGGGTGGCCAGGAACTCCACCCCGCGCGCCCGGGCGGTCCGGACGGCGGTGGCGATGTCGCGGGTGCTGAAGGCCAGGTGCTGCACCCCGGCGCCGTCGTGGGCGGCGAGGAACTCGTCGATCTGGCCGGGGCGGCGGTTGGTGTCGGGCTCGATCAGGGTGAAGGTGACCTGGCCGGAGGCGCTCTGTACGACGGTGGAGTCCATGGCCTGCCGACCGACCTCGATGTACTCCTTGAAGATCGCGTGGAAGCCGAGCGCGGCCTCGCAGAACCGTACGGCGTCGGCGAGTTCGCCGCCCGGCAAGCAGATCGCGACGTGGTCGAGCGCGTCCAGCAGACCCGGCTCGGCGGCGGGTTCGGGGGAGGGTTCGGTGGGTCCGGCCGGTACGAAGCGCAGGGCGGTGTCGCCGAAGCCGGCGATCAGGCCGGCGGCCCGGTCCAGCACCCGGGCGCCGTGCCGCTCCGCGCGCTCCAGGGCGGCCTGCGGGTCGGTGCAGCCGAGCGCGAGGGTGGCGACGCCGTCCCCGTGCCGGGCGACGAAGGCGGCCGCCGGGTGCTCGGGGTCGGTGGCGGAGGTCAGGTGCAGCCGGATCGAGCCCTGGCGCAGCTCGACGGTACGGGCGCCGCCCGGTGTGGTCGCGGGGGCGTCGGCGGTGAAGCCGTGGTCGGCGCGGAGCCGGGCCGCGGCCTGTTCGGCGTCCGCGCAGTGGAATTCGACGTGGGCGATGGTCTGGATGGACATCGGGATCTCCCCCAGGAGGGATGGCGGGTCGAGGTTCGGCGCGCTGCGGGGCGACCGCTACCGGGCGGGCTGGACCGAGGACGGGCCGAGGATCAGGCTGAGGTTGTGGCCGCCGAAGGCGAAGGCGTTGCTCAGTGCGGCGCGCACCGGGGCGGAGCGGGCGGCGCCCCGGACGTGGTCCAGGTCGCAGGCCGGGTCGGGGTCGGTCAGGTTGAGCGTGGGCGGCAGCGTTCCCCGGGCCACCGCCAGGGCCGTCACCGCCGCCTCCAGCGCGCCGGCGGCGCCGAGGAGATGGCCGGTGGCGCCCTTGGTGGAGCTGACCGCGGGCGGCCGCGGGCCGAACACGGCGCGCAGTGCGGCGGTCTCGGCCACGTCGCCGAGCTTGGTGCCGGTGCCGTGGGCGTTCACGTAGTCGATGTCGCCCGGCGCCAGGCCCGCGTTGGCGAGCGCGGCGCGCATGGCGTCGGCGGCGCCGCTGCCGTCCGGGCGGGGCATGGTCGGGTGGTGGGCGTCGGTGGAGGCGCCCCAGCCGAGCACGTCCGCGTACCCGGTGGCGCCGCGCGCGGCGGCGTGGTCGGCGCGCTCCAGGACGAGGACGGCGCTGCCCTCGCCCAGCACGAAACCGTTGCGGCGGGCGTCGAAGGGCCGGCTCGCCTGCTCGGGGTCGTCCCAACCCTGCGCCAGGGCACGGGCGTTGGTGAACGCGGCGGCGATGGTCGGGTGCAGCGAGGACTCGGTGCCGCCGCACACCACCACGTCCGCGTCGCCCGCACGGATCAGCCGCAGCCCCTCGGCGATCGCCTGGGCGCCGGCCGCGCAGGCCGTCACCACGGCCGAACTGTAGCCCCGGATGCCGTACTTGATGGCGATCCGGGCGGCGGCCATGTTGGAGAGCATGCCCGGCAGCAGGTACGGGCTGACGCCGGGGCGGCCGCGCTCCAGCCGGCGGTGCGACTGCTGCTCGAAGGTCTCCAGCCCGCCGCCCCCGGTGGCCAGCACCACGGCGGTGCGGCCGGGACGCCGACCACCAGGGCGGCGTCGGCGAGCGCGTCGTCGGCGGCGGCGAGGGCGAGCAGCACGAAGCGGTCCACGCAGCGGGTCTCGGTGGGCGGCAGCACCTCCCGGCCGTCCACGACGGGGGCGATCCCGGCGGCGGGCAGCCAGCCGTGCGCGGGGTGGCCCTCGGGGACGGCGCGCAGGCCGGAACGGCCGGCGGCCAGCGCCTCGAACACCTCGGCGGGCTTGCGGCCGAGCGGCGAGACCAGCCCGATGCCGGTGACGACGGCGGCCTCCCGGGCACTCACGCGGTCACCGCGGCGGCCGGGTCGGTCGCCGCGGCGGTCTGGCCGGTCACGGTGGCGGCCAGGTGGCGCTCGCGCAGCAGCACCTTGCGGACCTTGCCGGTCGGGCCGAGCGGGATGTCCTCGTCGGAGACCGCCAGGACCTTGCGCACCGTCGCGGCGGTGGCCGGGTCGAGAGCGGCGAGTACCGCCCCGGTGCGGTCGGCGGCCGGGTCGGCGTCCTCGGCCAGGAGCAGCAGCACATCGGTGACGACGCGCTCGCCGTCCCGGACCGCGACCACCGTGCAGTCCAGCGCGTCCGGGAGGGCGGCCAGCACCCGTTCCTCCGACATCGCGGTGAACAGCCGTTCGCCGTCGGCGAGTTCGACGGAGTCGACGGCCCGGTCCACGTGGTAGTAGTAGCCCTCCTCGTCCCGGTACATCAGGTCCCCGGTGAGGAAGCGGCCGCGCAGCCGGGTGCGGAAGGTGGTGGCCGAGTCGTTCCAGTAGCCGAGCGCCAGGGTCGGTGAGGCGGTGGCGAGTTCGCCGACCTCGCCGGGGCCGAGCGGCTCGCCGTCCGGGCCGACCACCTCGCAGTCGACGAAGGCGTGGGGTCGGCCGACGCAGCGGCCGTAGCGCTCGGTGCCGGGGCCGTGGGTGATGAAGAAGTGCGAGTGGCCCATCTCGGTGGAGCCGAGGCCGTCCACGAACAGCGAACCGGGCAGCCGGGAGCGGCCCGCGCGGGTGACGGTCTCCCGGCTGCCGGTGGCGATCAGGCGGCGGATGTGAACCTCGTGCGCGCAGTCGCCGGTGTTCCACCAGAGCGCGACGGAGTCGAGGGCCCGGGCGGTGAGGTCGTGGTGGGCGAGGTCGGCCCAGGTGGCGGCGAAGCCGATCACTCCGGTGGGGCGCCACCGCTCGATCCCGTCCAGCACTCCGGTGCCGGACTGTGCTGACAGGACGGCGAGTTGGGTGTCCGAGCTGAGTGCGAGGTTGAGCGCGATCAGGGTCGCGGCGTGCGGGGCGGGCAGGGCGCTGAGCATCCGCTCCTGGCCCTGCGGGCGGGGCAGCCGCAGCCGGTGGCGGATCGCCGCGTACAGGCTCGCGTGCGAGTGGACGACGGCCTTGGGCAGACCGGTGGTGCCGGAGGAGTGGGTGATCGCCACCGGGTCACCGGACCAGTGGCGGTACGGCTCGGGGGCGGCGTCCGGATCGCCCGCGCCGAGGGCGGCGGGTTCGGGCAGCAGCGGCGCGTTCGGATCGTGGCCGGCCAGTGCGGCCCGGTGGGCGGGGTCGGCGAGGATCCCGGCCGCACCGAGGCGGGCGATGTAGCGGGCGGCGCGCTCGCCGTCCAGGTTGGGGTTGAGCAGCGCGGGGATGGCGCCGAGCCGGGCCAGGGCGAGGAAGGAGAGCACGTGGTCGGCGGCGGCGCTCGCGTAGACGACGACCGGGTCGCGCCGGGTGATGCCGAGCCCGTGGAGGGCGGCGGCGCGGGCCCGTACGGCGCGGTCGAGCTCGCGCAGGGTCAGCGGCCGCCAGGCGGGGTGGTCGTCCACCGGGGTGTCGAAGGTGAGCAGCGGCTCGTCCAGACCCGGGCCCAGCGCGATCCGGGCGGTGAGGACGTTGCCGGCGCCCACGTCGGGGTCGTCCGCGAGCTGGGTGCGGAGACTGCGGATGGTCACGGGGGTGGATCCCTCCCTCGGGGCCGGTGGCGGCCCGGGCGGCGGAGCGGTGGTTGGCGGAGCGGCGATCGGAGGTGCGGCGGTACAGGGCCGCAGAGGTGGCGGGCCGGGCGGACGCTGGTGTGCCGGGTGCGGCTGCGTCAGGCGTCGGGCGCGGGGCCTCATCGGTGACTACGGCCGGGGGTGGCCGGCGGGTTCAGCCCTTCGACGGCTCGGCCGGGTGGGCCGACGCGTTCAGGAGGCCGGGTGGGTGAGCAGGACGGCCACGGCGTGGTCGCCGTCCGTCGTCTGCTCGGCGGCGATGACCAGCACCCGGTCGGCGTCCCCGTCGGCGAGCAGCAGCGCGGCCAGCTGGTACGCGTCCTCGGGGACGGTGCCGGGTACGGCCTCGGCCGGGCTGATCGCCACGACGGGGCCGGTCAGGCCCCAGCGGGCGGCGATGTGCCCGAGCACTCCGGGCCCCTCCCCGCACACCTCGCACTCCGCGTACCCCGCGG
>NZ_JAFLNG010000165.1 GCF_017427025.1 Streptomyces sp. FH025 | reverse complement strand
GCGTAGGTGCCTTCGGGGAGGGTCCAGTTCGGGGTGACGGGAGTCCACTCCACCTCGAACAGCGCCTCGTTCACCGCGCCGCCCGCCGCGCTCAACTGGTCCGCGCTGACCGCCCGGACCGCCAGTGACTCCACCGTGGCGACGGCGGCGCCGGTGGCGTCCGCGACGTCGATCCGCACCGCCTCCGTACCCGCGGCGGTGAGCCGTACCCGGGCGGTGGCGGCGCCGGTGGCGTGCACCCGGACGCCGGTCCAGGCGAAGGGCAGGCGGGTCTCGCCGGTGCTGGGCAGGGCGCCGAGTTCGATGGCGTGCAGGGCGGCGTCCAGCAGGGCCGGGTGGAGGCCGAAGCGCCGGGCGTCGTCGGCCTGCGCCTGGTCCAGCGCGACCTCGGCGAACACCTCCTCACCGCGCCGCCACACCGACCGCAGGCCCTGGAACACCGGGCCGTACTCGAAGCCCTGGGCGGCCAGGTCCTCGTAGCGGGTGGCCAGGTCGACGGCCTCGGCGCCGCGCGGCGGCCACACCGACAGGTCGACCGGCTCCGCGCCCCGGTCGGCGGACAGCACGCCGCTGGCGTGGCGCGTCCACGCCTCCTCGAACTCCTCGTTCTCCCGGCGGGAGTGGACGGTCACCGTACGGCGGCCGGACTCGTCCGGCTCGCCCACGGCGAGCTGGAGCTGGACGGCGCCGCCCGCCGCGAGCAGCAGCGGCGCTTCGAGCGTCAGCTCCTCCAGCAGGTCGGTCCCGGCCTCGGACCCGGCCAGCGTGGCCATCTCGACGAACGCGGTGCCCGGCAGCAGCACCCGGCCCAGTACGGCGTGGTCCGCGAGCCAGGGCTGGGCGCGCAGCGAGAGCCGGCCGGTGTACAGCAGTTCGTCGGAGTCGGCCCGGGTGAGCGCGGCGCCGAGCAGCGGGTGGTCCACCGCGCCGAGCCCGGCCGAGCCGACATCGCTGCCCCGGGTGGGCGCGGTGGCCCAGTAGTGCTTGTGCTGGAAGGCGTAGCCCGGCAGGGCCACCTTCCGGCCCGCGAGCAGTGAGCTCCAGTCGAGCGGCAGGCCGCGGGTCCAGGCCTGGGCGAGCGCGGTGGCCAGGGCCTCGGGCTCGGGGCGGTCCTTGCGCAGGAAGGTGATGAACTCCGGTTCGGCGTCGGCCCCTTCGTCGGTGACGCAGTCGCGGGCCATCGCGGAGAGCACGCCGTCCGGGCCGAGCTCGACGAAGGTGGTGACGCCCTCGGCCTGGAGGGTCCGGATGCCGTCGTTGAACCGGACGGCCTCGCGGACGTGGCGCACCCAGTACTCGGGCCAGTCGAGCTCCTCGGCCTGGATCAGCCCGCCGGTGAGGTTGGAGACGATCGGGATCGTCGGCTCGTCGTAGCTCAACTTCCCCGCGACGGATCGGAATTCGTCGAGCATCGGCTCCATGCGCGGCGAGTGGAAGGCATGGCTGACGGTCAGTCGGCGGGTCTTGTGGCCCCGCCCGGCAAGCTCCTCGGCCACCGCCAGGGTGGCCACCAGGTCGCCCGAGACCACCACGGAGGACGGCCCGTTGATCGCGGCGATGGCGACCTCGTGCTCGCGCCCGGCCAGCAGCGGCGCCACCTCCTCCTCGCTCGCCCGGACCGCCACCATCGCGCCGTCCTGCGGGAGTTCCTGCATCAGCCGGCCGCGCGCGGCGACCAGCGTCGCGGCGTCCGGCAGCGAGAGCACGCCCGCGATGTGCGCGGCGGCCAGCTCGCCGATGGAGTGCCCGGCGACGAAGTCGGGCCGCAGGCCCCGGTGTTCGGCCAGCCGGAAGAGGGAGACCTCCAGGGCGAACAGGCCGGCCTGGGTGAACATCGTCTGGTCGAGCAGCTCGGCCTCCCAGCCGCCCTCGGTGGCGAACATCACCTCGCGCAGCGGGCGGCCGAGCAGCGGGTCCAGGTGCTTGACCACCTCGTCGAGCGCCGCCGCGAAGACCGGCTCGCTCTCGTACAACTCCTTTCCCATGCCGGGTCGTTGGCTGCCCTGGCCGGTGAACAGGAAGGCCGCCGCGCCGCCGCCCGGGGCGGTTCGCGCCAGTCGCGCGGAGGAGCCGTCGGCGGCCAGCGCCGCCAGGCCCTCGACCAGTTCGGCGCGGTCCCGGCCGAGTACCACCGCGCGGTGGTCGAGCTGGGCGCGGGTGGTGGCCAGGGAGTAGGCGATGTCGGCGAGTTGGGCGTCGGGCTGGTCGGCGAGGAAGGCGCGCAGCTGCTCGCCCTGGGCGGCGAGGGCCTGCGGGCTCTTGGCGGAGACCGCGAGCGCCAGCGGCGCGGTGGTCGGCTCGACGGTTGCGGTCTCGGCCTCGGTCTCGGTGGGCGGGGCCTGTTCGATGATGACGTGGGCGTTGGTGCCGCTGATGCCGAAGGAGGAGATGCCGGCGCGGCGGGGTCGGCCGGTCTCCGGCCAGGTCCGCTGTTCGGTGAGCAGGCGGACGTTGCCGCTGTCCCACTCGACGTACGGGCTGGGCTCGTCGACGTGCAGGGTCTGCGGGAGCACGCCGTGCCGCATGGCGAGGATCATCTTGATCACGCCCGCGACACCGGCGGCGGCCTGGGCGTGGCCGATGTTGGACTTCAGTGATCCGAGCCAGAGCGGCTGGTCCTCGGGCCGGTTCTGGCCGTAGGTGGCGAGCAGGGCCTGGGCCTCGATCGGGTCGCCGAGCCGGGTACCGGTGCCGTGCGCCTCGACCGCGTCCACCTCGGCGGCGGAGAGCCCGGCCGCGGCCAGCGCCGCCCGGATCACCCGCTGCTGGGAGGGGCCGTTGGGGGCGGTCAGGCCGTTGGAGGCGCCGTCCTGGTTGATCGCCGTACCGCGGATCACCGCAAGGACCTCGTGCCCGTTGCGGCGGGCGTCCGAGAGCCGCTCCAGCAGGACGACACCGACGCCCTCGGCCCAGCCGGTGCCGTCGGCGGCCGCGGCGAAGGGCTTGCAGCGACCGTCGGGGGCCAGGCCGCGCTGCCGGGAGAACTCCACGAACGTCCCCGGCGTCGACATCACGGTCACGCCGCCGACCACGGCCAGGGTGCACTCGCCCTGGCGCAGTGCCTGGGCGGCGAAGTGCAGGGCGACCAGGGAGGAGGAGCAGGCCGTGTCGACGGTGATCGCCGGGCCCTCCAGACCGAAGGTGTACGAGACCCGCCCGGACAGGACGCTGGCCGCGCTGCCGGTCATCCGCTGGCCCTCCGCGCCCGCGCCGTCCGGCTCACCGCCGTGGTCGCGGAAGCCGAAGGTGCCCGCATAGACGCCGGTACGGCTGCCGCGCAGGCCGGCCGGGTCGATGCCCGCCTGCTCGAAGGCCTCCCAGGACGCCTCCAGCAGCAGTCGGTGCTGCGGGTCCATGGAGAGGGCCTCGCGCGGGGAGATGCCGAAGAACTCGGCGTCGAACAGGGCCGCGTCCGCGAGGAAGCCGCCGTCCCGGGTGTACGAGGTGCCGGCCTTCTCCGGGTCCGGGTCGTACAGCGCCTCCAGGTCCCAGCCGCGGTCGGTGGGGAAGCCCGAGATGGCGTCGCCGCCGGTGGCGACCAGCTGCCACAGCTCCTCGGGCGAGCGGACCCCGCCGGGGAAGCGGCCGCTCATGCCCACGACCACCACCGGATCGTCCTCCGACCGGCGGTCGACCTCCGCGACGGTCACGGCGGCCGGGGCGTCGAGCAGTTCGGCGCGAAGGAAGCGGATCACCGCCTCCGTGGTCGGGTGGTCGAAGACCAGCGTGGTCGGCAGCCGCACCCCGGCGGCGGCGCTCAGCCGGTTGCGCAGCTCGACGCCGGTCAGCGAGTCGAAGCCGAGCGCCTTGAACGTGCGCTCCGCCTCGACCGTCTCCGGCCGGTCGTAGCCCAGTACGGCCGCGACCTCGGTGCGCACCACGGTGGACAGCAGCTTCTCGCGCTCCCGGGCCGGCAGCGCGGCCAGCCGACCGGCCAGGCCCTCCCGCTGCGGCGCCGTCGAGCCGCCCGCCGCCGCGTCCGCGGCCCGGCGGACCGGCGGGCGGACCAGGCCGCGCAGCGCGGCCGGCAGCCCCTCGGCGGCGGCCCGGGTGCGCAGCGCCGCCCGGTCGAACCGGACCGGGAGCAGCTGCGACTCGTCCAGCGCCCGGGCGCCGTCGAACAGGGCCAGCGCCTCAGCGGCTGCCAGCGGGAGCAGGCCGGAGCGCTCCAGCCGGGCCCGGTCGGCCTCGGCGAGCGAGGCCGCCATGCCGGCCCCGGCCCACGGGCCCCAGCCGAGCGCGAGCGCGGGCAGCCCCTCCGTCCGGCGGCGGTGGGCGAGCGCGTCGAGGAAGGCGTTGGCGGCCGCGTAGCCGGCCTGGCCGGCGTTGCCGGTCGTGCCGACCACCGAGGAGAACAGCACGAACTCCGACACCCGCAGGTGGCGGGTCTGCTCGTGCAGGTTGAGCGCGCCGTCCACCTTGGCGCGCAGCACCTGGTCGAGCCGGTCCGCCGTCAGGGTGGTGAGCGCGGCGTCGGCGAGCACGCCCGCGGTGTGCACCACCGCGGTCAGCGGGTGCGCGGCCGGGACGGCGGCGAGCAGGGCGGCGAGCTGGTCCGGGTCGGCCACGTCGCAGGCGGCCAGGGTGACCTCGGCGCCCAGCGCCCGCAGTTCGGCCGCCAGTTCCTGCGCGCCGGGTGCCTGCGCGCCGCGTCGTCCGGCGAGCAGGAGGTGCCGTACGCCCCGGTCGGCGGCGAGGTGACGGGCGACCGCCGAGCCGAGCGCACCGGTGCCGCCGGTGACCAGGACGGTGCCGTCGGACTCCCAGGCCGGGGCCCGGCCGGTCACCGGGCCGGCCCACTCCAGCCGGGGAACCAGCAGGTTCCCGTCGCGCAGGGCGAGTTCGGGTTCGGCGGCGACGATCGCCAGGGGCAGCGCCTGGAGCGACTCGCCGGCCTCGCCCAGGTCGAGCAGGGCGAAGCGGCCGGGGTGCTCGGCCTGCGCGGAGCGCACCAGGCCCCAGAGCGCGGCGGACACCGGGTCGGGGGTGGTGTCGCCGGCGGCCACCGCCGTACGGGTCACCAGCACCAGCCGCGAACCCTCGAAGGCGGGCTCGGCCAGCCAGGAGCGCAGCAGCTCCACCAGGTCCCCGGTGGCCTCGCGGAGCGCCTGCGCCAGGCCGGCTGCGGTGACGGCGGCGACCGGCGGGCGCGCGGAGAGGAGGACGACCTCCGGGGCGGAGCCGGGGGTGGTGGACCGGGTCAGGGCGGCCAGGTCGGGGTAGAGGCCGACGCCGCCGGTGGCGGTGGTGAGCGCCACGCCGAGGCCGAGGTGGTCCGTTCCGATCAGTGCCCAGCGTCCGGCCGGGGCGCGCTCCTCGGCCGGAGGCAGCTTCGCCCAGCGGACCCGGTGCAGCGTCTGCTCGTTCGGGGTGGCGACGGCGCCGCGGAGCTCGGTCCCGTCGACCGGCCGGAAGGCGACCGAGGCGACGGTGGCCACCGGCAGCCCGGTGCCGTCCGCGATCCGCAGCGTGTAGCCGTCCGGCTCGTCGGCCGGGGTGATCCGCACCCGCAGCACGCCCGCCCCGGCGGCGGTCAGCCGCACCGAGCGCCAGCGCGCGCTCCGGTGGGGCCGCTCGCCGTCCGCCGCCGCGAGGACGGCGGGCAGGACGGCGTGCAGGGCGGCGTCGAGCAGCGCGGGGTGCAGGGCGAACCGGGCCGCCTGCTCGCGCTCGCGCTCGTCCAGCGCCAGCTCGGCGAAGAGCTCGTCGCCGTGCCGCCACAGGGCCCGCAGGCCCTGGAAGGCGGGGCCGTACCCGAAGCCCCGGTCGGCCAGCGTCTCGTAGTGGTCGGCCACGGGCAGCGCGGTGGCGTCGGCCGGCGGCCAGCTGCGCAGGTCGAAGCCGGCCTCCGGGCCGGCCGGTGCCAGTGCACCGCTGGCGTGCCGGGTCCACGGCAGCTCCGGGTCGGTCTGGTCGGCCTGCTCGGCGCGGGAGTGGACGGTCAGCGTCCGGCGCCCGGCGGCGTCCGGCGCGCCCACGGTGAGCTGGACGTGGACGCCGCCCTCCCCGGGCAGCACCAGCGGGGTCTCCAGCTCCAGCTCCTCGACCAGCTCGGTGCCGGCCTCCGCGCCCGCCTGGACGGCGAGTTCGACGAAGAGCGCGGCCGGCGCGGTGACCGTGCCCAGCAGCGCGTGGTCGGCCAGCCAGGGCTGGGTGGCGACCGACAGCCGCCCGGTGAGCAGCAGTCCGCCGTTCTCGGCGCGCCGGACGACGGCGGCGAGCAGCGGGTGGTCGACGGCGGCCAGCCCGGCCGAGCCGAGGTCGCCGGTGCGGGCCGGCGCGGGCAGCCAGAAGCCGCGGCGCTGGAACGGGTAGGTCGGCAGCTCCGGGCGCGGCCCGGTGCCCGCGTCGGCCATCCGCTCCCAGGCCACCGGCACCCCGCGCACGTGCAGTTCGGCCAGGGCGGTCAGCAGGGTCCGAGGCTCCGGGCGGCCGGAGCGCGCGGCGGCGAGGAAGGCGAGGCCCTCCGCCTCCTCCTCGGTCAGGCAGTCGCGGCCCATGGCGGCCAGTACGGCGTCCGGCCCGATCTCCAGGAAGTGGGTCACCTCCAGGTCGGCGACGGCCCGGATGCCCTCCAGGAAGCGGACGCCCTCGCGGGCGTGGCGCACCCAGTGCTCGGCGGTGCCGATCTCCTCCGCGGTGACGGTCCGGCCGGTCAGGTTGGAGACCAGGGTGATCCGCGGCGCGTGGTAGCTCAGCCCCTCGGCGACGGTCCGGAACTCCGCCAGCATCGGCTCCATGTGCGGCGAGTGGAAGGCGTGGCTGACCCGCAGCCGCTTGGTCTTGCGGCCGCGCTCGCGCCACTGCTCGGCCACCTCCAGGACGGCCTGCTCGTCGCCGGCGATGACGGTCGACAGCGGCCCGTTGGCGGCGGCCACGGCCAGCTCGTGCTCGCGCCCGGCCAGGGCGGGGCTCAGCTCCTCGACCGAGGCCTGGACGGAGACCATCGCCCCGCCGGCCGGCAGCCGCTGCATCAGCCGGCCGCGTGCCGCGACCAGCGCGCTCGCGTCGGCGAGCGAGAGCACTCCGGCCACGTGTGCGGCGGCCAGTTCGCCGACCGAGTGCCCGATCAGCACGTCCGGGGTGAGTCCCCAGTGTTCGAGCAGCCGGTAGAGGGCGACCTCGAAGGCGAAGACGGCGGCCTGGGTGTGCTCGGTCAGGTCGAGCAGTTCGGCGTCGGGCGAGCCCTCCTCGGCGAAGAGCAGCTCACGGACGGGCCGTTCACGTACGGCGTCCAGGTGGTCGCAGACCTCGTCCAGTGCGGCCGCGAAGGCGGGGAACGCCTCGTACAACTCCCGCCCCATGCCGGGGCGTTGGCTGCCCTGGCCGGTGAACAGGAAGGCCAGCCCGCCGGTGGTGACGGTGCCGCGCACCACGCCCGCGGGGCTCTCGCCGCCCGCCAGCGCGGTGAGTTGACCGGTCAGCGCGGTGCGGTCGGCGGCGAACAGCGCGGCCCGGTGCTCGAAGTGGGTCCGGTCCGTGGCCAGTGCCCGGACCAGCTCCGGCAGGGCGTCCTGCGGGCGGGCCGTCACGTGGTCGGCGAGCTGTCCGGCCTGGGCGCGCAGGGCTTCGGGGGTACGGGCGGAGATCAGCGCCGGCACCTCGGCGACGGCGTCCGCCTCCTGCGGGGCGGCCGCCGGGGCGGGGGCCTCGAAGGCCGAGAGCACCAGGTGGCAGTTGGTGCCGCCCATGCCGAAGGAGCTGACGCCGGCCAGCACCGGCCTCTCCGCCGTGCCCTCCAGGACGGAGAGGCCGTCGTTGACCTTCAGCCGCAGCGCGGCGGTGTCGATCGCCGGGTTGGCCTCGGTGTAGTTGAGGCTCGGGGCGAGCTCGCCCTCGCGCAGGCAGAGCACCGTCTTGATCAGGCCGGCGATCCCGGCCGAGCCCTCCAGGTGCCCGATGTTGGTCTTCACCGAGCCGACCAGCAGCGGCGCGTCCTGCGGGCGGCCGTGGCCGAGCACCGCGCCGAGCGCGCCCGCCTCGATGGGGTCGCCCAGCGGGGTGCCGGTGCCGTGCAGCTCGACGAAGCCGACCTCGGCCGGGTCGACCCCCGCCTGGGCGTAGGCGAGGCGCAGGACCTCCTGCTGGGCCTCGCCGCGCGGGGAGGTGAGGTTCTCCCCGCCGCCGTCGTTGTTGACCGCGCCGCCCCGGATGACGGCGTGCACGGTGTCGCCGTCGGCCAGGGCCCGGCTGAGCGGCTTGAGGACCACGACACCGCCGCCCTCGCCGCGGACGTAGCCGTCGGCACGCCGGTCGAAGGTGTACGTCCGGCCCTCGGGGGAGAGGGCGCCGAACCGCTCGGCGACGGCGAAGCCCTCCGGTACCAGGTTGAGGCTCACCCCGCCGGCCAGCGCCACGGTGGTCTCGCCGTTGCGCAGGCTCTCGCAGGCGAGTTGCACCGCGACCAGCGAGGAGGACTGGCCGGTGTCGACCACGAGGCTCGGGCCGCGCAGCCCGAACAGGTACGAGACCCGGTTGGCGATCACGCCCCGGCTGAGCCCGGTGATGGAGTGGTGGCTGACCGCCTCCTCGCCGACCTCGTGGGCGAGCTTGGCGTAGTCGTCCCAGATGGCCCCGACGAACACGCCGGTGCGGCTCTCCCGGAGGTCGGCCGGGCGGATCCCGGCCGACTCCAGCGACTCCCAGGCCAGCTCCAGCATCAGCCGCTGCTGGGGGTCCATCCCGGCGGCCTCGCGCGGAGAGACGCCGAAGAACTCCGGGTCGAACCCGTCGACCCGGTCGAGGAAACCGGCCGGGCGGCCGGTCGACCCGGCGGGCAGCCCGGGGCGCCCGGCCGGGGGCTCGCCCACCGCGCTGCGGCCCTGGCGCAGGAGCTGCCAGAACGCCCCGGGGCCGGACGCCCCGGGAAAGCGGCAGGAGAGCCCGATGATCGCGATGGGGTCGTCGTGGTCCGCGCGCCCCACCGGAGCACCGGAGCCGGATGCCTTGGCCATTGTTTCCTCGTCTTCCTCTCAGCTGTGTACGGCGGGCTGCGCGGGTGGGGCGGCGTACGGGTTACGCGTACTCGTAGAAGCCGCGGCCGGACTTCCGGCCGAGCAGGCCGCCCTCGACCATGCGCAGGAGGGAGGGCGGGGGAGCGTAGAGCGGCTCCTTGAACTCCTGGTACAGCGACTCGGCGATCGAGACGGTCGTGTCCAGGCCGATCAGGTCGGCGAGCTTCAACGGCCCCATGGGGTGCGAGCAGCCGGCCACCATGGCCTGGTCGACCATCTCGGCGGTGGCGACCCCCGACTCGACCATCCGGATGGAGGCGAGCAGGTAGGGGAAGAGCAGGGCGTTGACGATGAAGCCGGCCCGGTCGGGGGAGCGGACCACCGTCTTGCCCAGCGTCCCGGCCGCGAAGGCCTCGACCCGTTCGCTGACGGCCGGGTCGGTGAGCACCGAGTCGATCAGCTCGACCAGCGGCAGGACCGCCACCGGGTTGAAGAAGTGGGTGCCGACGACCCGCTCCGGGCGGTTGGTCGCCTGCGCCAGCCGGACGATCGGGATCGAGGAGGTGTTGGAGGCCAGCACCGCCTCCGGGTCCTCGACGATCTTGTCGAGGCTCGCGAACAGCTCCACCTTGAGCGGCTCGCTCTCCTTGACCGCCTCGACGACCAGCTGACGGTCGGCCAGCGCCTCCAGCTCGCGGGTGAAGACGATGCGGGCCAGCGCGGCGTCGCGCTGCTCCTGGGTGATCTTCCCCTTGGACAGCGCCCGGTCGAGCGAGGCGGTGACGCGCCGCGGGCCGGTCTCCAGCGACGACTCGGAGGAGACGGCGACGACGACGTCCAGCCCGGCCTTGGCGCACAGCTCGGCGATGCCCGCGCCCATGATGCCGCTACCGACGACCCCTACCCGCTCGAACACCAGGGGGGACCCGTTCCGTCCGGTCATGCCGTCACCGCCCAGCGCAGCAGGGCGGAACCGAGGGCCATGCCGCCGCCGAACCCGGCCAGCAGCACGAGGTCGCCGTCCTTGAGCGCCCCGGAGCGGTTGGCCTCGTCCAGGGCGAGCGGCACCGAGGCGCTGCCCACGTTGCCGAACTGCCGGAGGGTGCGGTGGGTGACGGCGTTGGTCAGCCCGGCCCGCTCGACGACCTCGCCGAGCAGCACACCGTTGGCCTGGTGGGGGACGAAGTGGTCCACCTCCGACAGCGGCACGCCGGCGTCGTCGGCCAGTCGTCGCAGCGCCGGCGGCACGTGCTCGGTGACGAAGTCGCGCACGCCGCGGCCGTCCATCCGGAAGAAGTGGCCGCCCTCGGCGACCGTCTCCGCGGTGGCCGGGTTGCGGCTGCCACCGGCCTCGACCCGGATCAGACCGTGGGCGTCGCCCCGGCTGGCCAGCTCCAGGGCGGTGATCCCGTAGGGCTCCGGCACCGAGCCGACGACGGCCGCGCCGGCGCCGTCGGCGAAGAGCACCGCGGTCTTGCGGTCGGTGAAGTCGAGGATGCGCGAGTAGAGGTCCGCGCCGATCACCAGCGCCCGCGCCTCGGGCCGCTGGTCGACCAGGCTCCGGGCGAGCGCCAGCGCGTAGACGAAGCCGCTGCACACCACGTTGATGTCGAAGCAGGCGGCGTTGTGGGCGCCCAGCGCGTCCTGGACCAGGTACGAGGTGGGCGGCTGCGGGAAGTCCCCGGTGGAGGTGGACAGGATGATGTAGTCGATCTCCTCCGGCGCCAGTCGGGCCTGCTCCAATGCGGCGGTGGCGGCCCGTACGGCCAGGTCGGAGGTCGCCTCGTCCGGCGCGGCGAAGCGCCGGGAGCGGATCTGCGTCTTGCGCTCGATCCATTCCGCGGTGACGCCGACCCGGGAGGCTATCTCCTCGTTGGAGACCTCTTCCTTGGGGACGTACGAACCGGTGGCCAGAATTCCTGTCCGGTGGCCCGTCATTTCAGGAATCCCTTTCCGTCAGGGGCGCGGGATCGGTTTCGATCCGGCGTAGGGGATTGAGCTTCTCGACGCCGATCCTGGCGCGGAGTTCGGGATCGGTGACTCCGAGTCCCTCCTCCGGGGCGAGACCGAGCACGCCCACCTTTCCGATGTGCCGGTTCAGTTGGACCGTCCGGGCCGCCTCGGCGACGTCGGCGAGCGGGTGGACCTCCGAGACGATGGGCGAGAGGTGCCCGAGGCGGAAAAGCCGGTTGCATTCCGCCTGCTCGTGGAGATTGGCCGCGTGACTGCCGACGATTCGCTTGAGGTTCATCCACAGATAGCGGTTGTCGAACTGGTGCTGATATCCGGTGCTGGAACCGCAGGTGACGACGGTTCCGCCACGCCGGACCACGAAGACCGAGATGCCGAAGGTCGCCGCGCCGATGTAGTCGAACACCACGTGCGGGTCCTCGCCGACCGCGGCCCGGATCGCCCGGCCCAGTCGCTTGCCCAGCTCGATGGTCCGCTCCGGGGTGAGCGGTTCGTCGCCGCCCATTCCGATCTCCTGGCGGTTGATCACCACGTCGCACCCGAGCCTGCGCAGGGTCTCGGCCTTGCGCTCGGAGCTGACCACGCCGATCGGGATGCCGCCGGCGTTCTTGACCATCTGCACGGCGAAGGCGCCGAGGCCGCCGGTCGCGCCCCAGATCAGGACGATGTCGCCCTGCTTGATCCGGGCGCCCTTGTCGCTGACCAGCATCCGGTAGGAAGTCGCCGCGGTCAGCATGACCCCGGCCGCCTCCTCCCAGGTCAGGTGCCCGGCCTTGGGCAGCAGCTGGCTGGCCCGGACCACGGTGTAGTGGGCCAGACCGCCGAAGTTGGTCTCGTAGCCCCAGATCCGCTGGCCGCTGCCGAGCATGCCGTCGGCGTGGGTGGCCGGCTCCTGGTCGTCGACCTGGACGCAGCTGACCACCACGTGGTCGCCGACCTTCCAGCGCCGCACCCCGGCACCGACCCGGACGACCACGCCGGCGGCGTCCGAACCGACCACCTGGTACGGCAGGTCGTGCCGGGCGTCCCAACCGCCCTGACGTCCCATCCGCTCCAGGAAGTTGAAGGTGGGAACGGGCTCGAACGTCGCCGACCAGACGGTGTTGTAGTTGATGGAGCTCGCCATCACGGCGACCACCACCTCGTCCGGCGCGATTTCCGGCATCGGGACCTTGCCGACATGCAGCGACTTACGGACGTCCTTGTCCTCGACGTCGCTGAACATGCCGACATCGGCGGCCCGAATGTGCGCGGCCAGGTATTCGTCGGGGAGATCGATTTTCTCGAGCTCTTCCGGTCCGGCTCCGCCGATCAGAGCCTCGGCCAACATATCCATGCAAACCCTTCCCGATGTCGGTGAGAAGTCGCGCAGAAGTCATGGAGAGGTGGTCGTGCCATGGGAGTTCGCCCGGTCGGCCGCGCTGCCGATCGAGCGTCGATCCCAATCCCCCATCGCCGAAAAATCGTAGGCCGGGCCGGGCCACCCCAGACCCTTAAACCGCCCCCTAA
>NZ_JAFLNG010000164.1 GCF_017427025.1 Streptomyces sp. FH025 | reverse complement strand
GCCCGCCCCATGACCACCACGCTTCCCCCGGTAGCGGTGCCGGCGCCCCGCGTCGACCCCGCGCGCTGGCCGGACGTCGCACGGGTGCCGAACGTGCCGCTGCGCGCGGCCGTCGCCGCACGCCTGCTGCGCCGGGTGGCTCTGCGGCGCGGCCTGAGCGTCGAGCTCCCCGACGGCCGCACCCTGCGGCCGGCCCCGCCCGGTGCGCCGGTCCTGCGCCTGCACCGCCCGCGTGCCTTCTTCCACAGGGTTGGCGAGAGCGGCCTGATCGGCTTCGGGGAGTCCTACCAGGCCGGCGACTGGGACAGCCCCGACCTGGTCGCACTGCTCACCGAACTCGCCACCGCCCCCGAGACCCTCGTGCCGACCGGCGCGCAGTGGCTGCGCCGGCTCTACGTCCAGCGCCCGCCGGACGAGGAACTGTCCACCGTGGCGAACGCGCGGCGCAACATCCACCGGCACTACGACCTGTCGAACGACCTGTTCGCGCTCTTCCTCGACCCGACGATGACCTACTCCTCGGCCATCTTCCCGACCGGCCCGGGCCGTGCACCGGTCGCCACCCGCGACGGCCTGCCATCGGCCCAGCACCGCAAGATCGACCGGCTGCTCGACCTGGCCCGGGTCGGCCCCGGCACCCGGCTGCTGGAGATCGGCACCGGCTGGGGCGAACTCGCCCTGCGCGCCGCCGCCCGCGGCGCCCACGTCGTCAGCCTCACCCTCTCCGAGGAACAGCTCGCCCTCGCCCGGCGCCGGATCGCCGACGCCGGGCAGGAGCAACAGGCGGAGATCCGGCTGTGCGACTACCGCGCCGCCGAGGGCCAGTACGACGCCGTGGTCAGCGTCGAGATGATCGAAGCCGTCGGACGGCCGTTCTGGCCGGAGTACTTCGCCACCCTCGACCGGGTCCTGGCGCCCGGTGGGCGGGTCGCGCTGCAGGCGATCACCATGCCGCATGACCGGATGCTGGCCAGCAGCCGCACCTACACCTGGATCCTCAAGTACATCTTCCCGGGAGGCCTCATCCCGTCCGTGCGGGCGATTGAGGAGACCGCCGCCCGCCACACCGGACTGCGGCTCACCCGCGCCGACGCCTACGGGCTCCACTACGCCGAGACCCTGCGCCTGTGGCGCGAACGCTTCACCGAACGCTCCCGGCAGGTTGAGGCCCTCGGGTTCGACGAGGTCTTCCGGCGAATGTGGGAGCTGTACCTCGCCTACTCCGAGGCCGGCTTCCGCACCGGCTACCTCGACGTCCACCAGATCCTCCTCGCCCGCGACGACGTGATGGCATGAAAGCGGCGGCCCTAATCGACACGGCCCTCGGCCGGCTGCTACCCGGGCCGTTGCTGTTCCGGCTCAAGGCATGGGACGGCTCCGCCACCGGCCCCGAGGGCGCCCCCGTCGTCGTACTTCGCCATCCCAGGGCGGTTCGACGGCTGCTGTGGCAGCCCGGCGAAATCGGCCTGGCCGAGGCGTACGCCTTCGGCGAACTCGACGTCGAAGGCGACCTCAAGTCCGCACTGACGCAGGTCCGCAGGGCCATGGCCGGGCGGCGCCCCGCCGTCCCGGGACCGAGGGCCTGGCCCGGCCTGCTGGCCACGGCGGGCCGGCTCGGCGCGCTCGGGGTGCCGCCGGCAAGGTCGGCCGGGCGTGCGGTGGTCGGCGGCGCGCTGCACAGCCGTGCCCGCGACCGCGCCGTGATCAGCCACCACTACGACCTGTCCAACGACTTCTACGCCCTGCTCCTGGGCCCGGCCATGGCCTACTCATGCGCCTACTACACCCGCGGCCAGCAGGACCTCCAGTCGGCGCAGGAGACCAAGTTCGACCTGATCTGCCGCAAGCTCGCGCTGGAACCCGGATCCCGGCTGCTGGACGTCGGCTGCGGTTGGGGCGCGCTCGCCCGCCACGCCGCCCGCCGATTCGGGGCCCGCGTCACCGCCGTCACCCTCTCCGAACACCAGCACCGCTGGGCGACCGACAGCATCGCCCAGGCCGGGGTGGCGGACCTGGTCGACGTCCAGCTGCGCGACTACCGGGACATCGAGTCCGCCGCCTACGACGCGATCAGCTGCGTCGAGATGGGCGAGCACGTCGGCAAGGACCAGTACCCGGCCTTCGCCGCCCGGCTGCGCACCCTGCTGCGCTCGGGCGGGCGCCTGCTCGTCCAGCAGATGTCACGCGGCTCCACCGCACCGGGCGGCGGCGCCTTCATCGAGACCTACATCGCCCCCGACATGCACATGCGCCCGGTCGGGCAGACGGTCGACCTCATCGAAGACGCCGGTCTGGAGGTCGTCCATGCGGAGGCGATGCGCGAGCACTACGCCCGCACCATCGACGCCTGGCACGACACCCTGCGCGATCGCCGGGCCGAGTTCGTCTCCTCGGTCGGGCGTCCCACCGTGCGGCTCTGGGAGTTGTACCTGGCCGGCAGCTCGCTGGCATTCGCCGAAGGCCGGATGGGCGTGGACCAGATCCTCGCCCGTCGCCCCGGCGGCCAGCCGTCCACCGTCCGGCCCGCCGACTGGTACCAGGACCTGCCGTGAACGCCGCCGCCTTCGCCGTCAACCTCGCCGTCACCGCCACCGCCGCCCTCGCCGTCCTCCTGGCCGCATTCGCGGCCGGGGTGCGCTCCGGACGCCACCGGAGCGTGGACGTCGCCTGGGGGCTCGCGTTCACCGCCGTGGCGCTGAGCGGCTACGTGCTCTCGGACGGTCACGGGGATCCCGGACGCCGGCTGCTGGCCACCGTCCTCGTCACCGTCTGGGGCCTGCGGCTGGCCGGGCACATCTGGTGGCGCTCCCGGGGCACACCCGAGGACCCGCGCTACACCCGGATGCTCTCCCGCGCCCCCGAAGGCCGACCCCGCACCTGGTACGCGTTGCGGATGGTCTACCTGCTCCAGGCAGCCCTCGTCTGGTTCGTCTCCCTGCCAGTCCAGGCCGCCCAGTACGTGCCGTCCCCGCCCGGCGCGCTCGCCTGGGCGGGCACCGCGCTGTGGACGGTTGGCCTGTTCTTCGAAGCGGTGGGGGACTGGCAGCTCGCCCGCTTCAAGGCCGACCCCGCCAACCGGGGCCGGATCATGGATCGCGGCCTGTGGCGCTACACCCGCCACCCCAACTACTTCGGCGACGCCTGCGTGTGGTGGGGCCTGTTCCTGCTCGCCGCCGACAGCCCGATCGGCTGGGCGTTCGTCCTCAGCCCGCTCCTGATGACCTGGTTGCTGGCGTTCGGCAGCGGCAAGCCGATGCTTGAACGCCAGCTCGGCGCTGGGCGGCCCGGTTGGGCCGAGTACGCCGCCCGCACCAGCGGGTTCGTGCCCCTGCCACCGCGCCGGCACCCGACAACCCCTGCCGCACCACCTGCGAGGCACCGCCCGTGACCGTCTCCATCGCCCTGTTCACCCAGGACCTGCGCCTGCACGACAACCCGGTCCTGCACACCGCGCACACTGTGGCCGACCAGGTCGTGCCCCTGTTCGTCCTCGACCCGGCCGTCGAGGCCGCCGGGTTCGCCGCCCCCAACCGGCTGGCCTTCCTGTCCGACTGCCTTGCCGACCTGGACGCCTCGCTGCGCCGCATTGGCTCCCGGCTCATCGTCCGCCGGGGTGCGACCGCCGAGCAGACCGCCAAGGTGGCCGCCGAAACCGGCGCAGGCACGGTCCACGTCGCCGCGGGCGTCACCGCCTTCGCCCACCGCCGCGAGGCACGCCTGCGGGCCCTGTTCGGCGACCGCCTGCACGTCCACGACGCCTCCGTGACGGTGGTCCCGCCCGGGCGGGTCGCCCCGGCGGGCCGCGACCACTACGCGGTCTTCACCCCGTACCACCGCGCTTGGCAGCAGGCCCCGCACCGCACCGTGCTGGGCGCGCCCCGGGTGATCCGCACACTGGACGGCATCGGCAGTGAGAACCTCGTGTTCAGGGGCCCGTTCTCGCCCTCCCTGCCGCGCGGTGGCGAGACCGCGGGCCGGGAGCGCTGGCGGCGTTGGGACGTCGACGCGTACGCCGACATCCACGACGATCTGGCGGCCGACGACACCTCCCGACTCTCCCCGTACCTGCACTTCGGTTGCCTGTCGGCCACCGAGCTCACGGCAAGCGCCCTCCAGCGCGGCGGCTCCGGAGCGGAGGCCTTCGTCCGGCAGCTCGCCTGGCGCGACTTCCACCACCAGGTTCTCGCCGCCCGGCCCTATGCCGCACACTGCGACTACCGAACCCGGGACGACCGCTGGCACCACGACGAGCGCGAGGCCGAAGCCTGGAGGCAGGGCCGCACCGGCTATCCGATCATCGATGCGGGGATGCGCCAGCTCGCCGAGGAGGGCTGGATGCACAACCGGGCCCGGCTGCTGACGGCAAGCTTCCTGGCCAAGTCCCTCTACCTCGACTGGCGCATCGGCGCCGCCCACTTCCTGTCCCTGCTCGTCGACGGCGACATCGCCAACAACCAGCTCAACTGGCAGTGGGTCGCCGGCACCGGCACCGACACCCGCCCCAACCGCATCCTCAACCCGCTGCGCCAGGCCGACCGCTACGACCCCACAGGCGACTACGTACGCCGATGGGTGCCCGAACTGGCCCACCTGCCCGGGCCGTCCATCCACCGCCCCTGGCTCCTCGACGGAGACTACCCGCCCCCGATCGTCACGCCCGAGGATCTCACCGCCCGCTTCCAGCACGGGCGGCCGTGACCGGGCACTACCTGCAGCCGACCCGACAACCAACAAGGGTGGTTGATCACCATCGCCGCGCTCCTGTACGGCCGGATCACCGCCGATGCACGCCGGAGGATCAGGGCAGGGTGGTGTTCCGGCCGGCGGGGGCCGCCCGGAACACCACCGGCTCTCAGGTGAACGACAAGAGCATGACCGGTGCCGTACTGGGGTGCGTCGAGCCCCCGGTCGGCTCCACGGTGACGCCGACCCCTGTCGCCCCGTCCAACGGCCCGGACAGCACCAGCGCGCCCTCCCCGCTCGGGAGCAGCCCCGCCGATCGCATCGTCCCCGAGTCGTCGAACCACAGTTGGTACGTGGTGCCCGCAGGTGGGGTGGGCATGCCGGAGGCGAGGAAAGCGGCCTGGCCACGATCGTGCGACCACACCACCGCCCCCACACCCCCTGCGCCCGCCGCGGTGCCCGTGGCCGTGCGCACGTCGGGTGCCGTCAGTAGGCCCGTCAGCCGGTCGGCCTGTGATTGGACCGTGGCCGCCCGGGCGCGCGCGTCGTCGGCCTGCTGGTGCTGCTGGACGGCGAGGCCACCGGTGGTGGCCGCGATCGCCAGGCAGGCGGCCAGAGCGAACCTCGTCCGACCGCCCGCCCGCGCGCCGGCCCGGGCCCCACCCGGCGCGGGTGCGGTCCGGGGGGCTTCCTGCCGCACGGTGGGCAGTGCGGCCATCACCCGGGCCTTGAGGGCCTCGGGCGGCACGGCGGCCTCTGCGGCCCCGAGCCTGGCCAGGGTCGCGGCGAACTCGGCCACCTCCTGGGTGCAGGCCGGGCAGTCGGCAAGGTGGCGTTCGAACTCCGCGCTTTCGGCGGGCTCGAGAGCATGCGCGGCGTAGGCCCCGGTCAGGGTGTGCAGGTCGGCGGCGCTCATGCTCCCACCCCCAGGCAGTCGCGCAGGCGGATCAGTCCGTCGCGCATGCGAGTCTTGATCGTGCCCAGCGGAGGGCCGAGGACCTCGGCAACCTGCGGGTAGGTGTAGCCGCGGTAGTACGCGAGCGTCAACGCCTCTCGCTGCAGCTCGGTCAGCGTCTTCATGCAGCGCCGGACCTGCTCGCGTTCCAGCCTGCCCTCGACCTGTTCGGCGACCTCGTCGAACGCCGGGGTGCGCGAGGCGACGGCGACGCGCTGCTCGCGGTCGACGGCGGTCTGCGCGGAGCGAACGCGGTCCACGGCGCGGCGGTGGGCGATGGTCAACACCCACGGCATCACCTCGCCGCGCTCAGCCCGGTAGCGAGCCGAGGTGCGCCACACCTCCAGCAGAACCTCCTGGACGACCTCCTCAGACTGAGCCGGATCGCGGAGGACCCGTCGCACCAATCCCAGCACCGGGCCGGCCACCGCGTCGTAGAGCCTGGAGAACGCGTCCTGGTCACCGCGCGCGACACGGGAGAGGAGTTCCTCCAGATCCGGGCCCGCCCGTCCGGGGCCCGCCAGGTGGACGACGGCGCTCATCCGCCTGCTCGTTTGCAGCGGGCGGGCGAACAACCCGGTCGGCGGACGGCACACATCGAAGGCCTCCCCGGAATGGCGGCGGGACCGGAGCACGGCCTCGGCCGGGCGGACGGTTCAGAACTCACATCCGGTCTTCGAAGCGGGCGAACGCTCGGATTGGCCGACGCGCCGACCAATCCACCCGGTCGCGGGCTCCGAAATCAAGGCGGGATCCTGGTCCCGTCGTTCCAGCCATCGGCGGGACTCGGCGCCCTGGACGTCGGACGAGGAGCAGAGATGAAAACCTTGCGACCCGACTCGAAGCGCTGCCTGGTGACCGGCGCGAGCGGCTACATCGGCGGCCGTCTGGTACCCGAGCTGCTCGTGCGCGGGTACTCCGTGCGTTGCCTGGTGCGCGACCCCGACCGGCTGCGCGACCAGCCGTGGAGAGCCGACGTCGACATCGCGGCCGGCGACGTGAACCGGCCCGAAACCCTGACAAGGGCCTTCGACAGCGTCGACGTCGCCTACTACCTCGTCCACTCCCTCGGCACCGGACCCTCCTTCGAGACCACCGACCGGGAAGCCGCACGAGCGTTCGGGGCCGCCGCCGAGGCCGCCGGCGTCACCCGGATCGTCTACCTCGGCGGTCTCGTACCCGCTGCGGTGCCCGAAGCGGACCTCTCACCCCACCTGAGGTCCCGCGCCGAGGTCGGCCGCGTCCTGCGCTCCAGCGGCGTTCCGACCGCCGAGCTGCGCGCCGCCGTGATCATCGGCTCCGGCAGCGCCTCATTCGAGATGCTCCGCTACCTCACCGAACGCCTGCCCGCGATGGTCACCCCCCGCTGGGTATCGACCCGGATCCAGCCCATCGCCGTCCGCGACGTCCTGCGCTACCTCGCCGACGCCGCCGACCTGCCGCCCGAGGTGAACCGCACCTTCGACATCGGCGGACCCGACATCCTCACCTATCAGCAGATGATGCAGCGCTACGCCCATGCAGCCGCACTACGCCGCCGCCTCATCGTCCCCGTACCCGTCCTCACACCCCGCCTCTCCAGCCACTGGGTCGGCCTGGTGACCCCGGTGCCGAACTCCATCGCGCGCCCCTTGGTCGAGTCCCTGCGTTACGAAGTCGTCTGTGGTGAGCACGACATCGCGCGGTGGGTTCCGGACCCGCCGAACGGGCTGACCGGCTTCGACCAGGCCGTCACGCTCGCCCTGCGCCGCATCAAGGACGCCGACGTCGCCACCCGCTGGTCCTCCGCCTCCCTGCCCGGCGCCCCGAGCGACCCCCTGCCCACCGACCCCGACTGGGCCGGCGGCAGCCTCTACCAGGACATCCAGGAACGCACCGTCACCGCACCGCCCGCCGCCGTCTGGCGGGTCATCGAAGGCATCGGCGGCGACAACGGCTGGTACTCCTTCCCCCTCGCCTGGGCCCTGCGCGGCTGGCTCGACCGCGCGGTCGGCGGCGTCGGACTGCGCCGCGGCCGCCGTGACCCGGCCCGCCTGCGGGTCGGGGACTCCCTCGACTTCTGGCGCGTGGAGGAGATCGAACCCGGTCGGCTGCTCCGTCTGCGGGCCGAGATGCGCCTGCCCGGGCTTGCCTGGCTCGAACTCTCCGTCACACCCGACGGCGAGCGCGGGGCGCGCTACCGGCAGCGGGCCCTGTTCCACCCGCACGGCCTGGCCGGACACGCCTACTGGTGGGCCATCGCTCCGTTCCACAGGGCGGTCTTCGGAGGCATGGCTCGCAACATCACGGAACGCTCCCTCCACGCCGACTGAACGGCCCTCCACCAGTCCGCTACCACTGCCAGGCGCCAAGCCCCTTCCGCCGGACACTGCGGTGACCTCGCAACCCGATACCCGCTACACGACTGATCAACATTGGTCGTCATTTCACTCGTCCGGTCGGGTAGGCCACGTCTACCGAAATGTTCCTGCCAATGCGGAGCTTCCGGGCATTTCACGTCATGCACCTTGATGGTGAATGCGACAAAACTGATCAAAACACTCGACGCAAACCGTCCCTAAACGCCCACTCAGAGCTCGTGGTCGTACACCACAGTGACCGGCGCGTGGTCTGACCAGCGCTCGGCATGATTAGCGGCGCGTTCTACCGTCGCTTCAAGGGCCTTGGCGGCGATGCCCGGGGTTGTGCAATGCAGGTCGATCCGCCAGCCGGAGTCGTTGTCGAAGGCGCGGCCGCGGTAGGACCACCAGGAGTAGGGGCCGGTGCGGTCGGGGTGGAGGGCGCGGACGACGTCGACGTAGCCGGCCTCGTCGTAGACGCGGGAGAGCCAGGCGCGTTCTTCGGGGAGGAAGCCGGCGGACTTCTGGTTGGCCTTCCAGTTCTTGAGGTCCTCGGGGCGGTGGGCGATGTTCCAGTCGCCGCAGACGACGACCTCGCGGCCGTCGGCGGCGGCGCGGGCGCGCAGGGCGGTGAGGTGGACGAGGAACTCCGCCATGAAGCGTTCCTTCTCGTCCTGGCGCTCGGTGCCGACCTCGCCGGAGGGCAGGTAGAGGCTGGCGACGGTCAGGCCGGGCAGGTCGATCTCGACGTACCGGCCGGAGTCGTCGAACTCCTCGGAGCCGAAGCCGATCACGGTGCGCTGCGGCTGCTGGCGGGAGAGGATCGCGACGCCGGCCCGGCCCTTGGTGGCGGCGGGCGCCCAGATCGTGTGCCAGCCGTCCAGGTCGCGCAGTTCGACGGGCAGCTGCTCGGGCTCGGAGCGCACCTCCTGGAGGCAGACCACGTCCGCCTCCGTCCCGGCCAGCCACTCGACGAAGCCCTTCCTGGCCGCCGCCCGGATTCCGTTCACGTTCACACTCGTCACCACGATCACCCGGGCAGCCTACCCAGTGCCCGAGTCCGCCCCGAAGTGTGACGCGCGGTGACGGGGGCCCGCGTCGCAGCTGTCGTGAACGCGACGTGAATCCGTGTCGCGGTCGCATCAAGCCCCGCCATTGGTCTTGACCATCTCCGGACAGAGCCCCTAGGGTCACTTACTGCAAGGACCTTTAATAAAGAAGGACGGATAAAGGCCCGCTCTCCCACCTGCCGCGACAGCGAGCGGTGGGCCCGGGTTCCGCCCTCCTTGTCGTAGGGCGGACAGCACCAGGGTGGAGGACACGGTGGGTACGACGGGACAGCTTTCGGCGGTGCCGGAACCAAAGTACTGGCACCTGCGCACGGTGCTGCTGCGGGCCATCGACTCGGAGTTCTCCACGGGCCAGGTCCTGCCGAACGAGCGCGAGCTCGCCGCCCGCTTCGGCGTGGCCCGGGCGACGCTGCGGCAGGCCCTCGACCAGCTGGAGCTGGAGGGCCGCCTGGTGCGCCGCCGGGGGATCGGCACGCTGATCGCCGCCCCGCGGGTCGGCGTCCCGGTGAGCCGGCAGGAGGAGGGCTGGCCCGGTGCCGGGCGCAGCCAGGCCTGGCGTACGGTCGACTGCACGACCGCGCCCGCCTCCGCGCAGCTGGCGCAGAGCCTGGGCATCGTCGAGGGCGCCACCGTGCACACCGTCCGTCGGGTCCGGCTGGTCGAGGGCCGTCCGATGGCCACCGAGTCGCTGCACGTGCCGGCCTCCGCGCTGCCGCACCTGCCGGGCTTCCGGGCCGAGAGCGACCGGGCCCGCTCGGTGCTGCGCCAGCTGGAGCGCCTGGAGGTGGACGGCGAGTCCCGCGCCGTCGAGCTGGGTGTCGCCGAGGCCGACGAGGCCGTCCTGCTGGAGCGCCCCCCGGGTACTCCGGTGCTGGTGATGACCACCCAGTACGCCTCCGCCGGTCGCCTGGTCGCGCTCGCCGTCTCCACCTACCGGGCGGACACCTGCAAGCTGACCTTCGGCGAGACCGGCCTGGTCGAGGTCACCCCGGTCGGTGCGGCCGGCGCGGCGGCCGAGGTCCGCACCGCCTCCTGAACCTTTTCCGACACCCTCAGGTCGAGGCCCGGACGCCCAGTCGGCGTCCGGGCCTTTGCCGTTGAGTGGCGGGTTCGGAGGGCCGCCCCGCCCCGGGCCTACGCCCGCGGCGGGTCGACGGCGAAGAGCTGGTCCTCGACGTGGTCCAGGGCCACCCGCAGGGCGCCCATCGCGACGACCTCCGAGCCCAGCGCCGCCAGTGCCACCTCGGGCGCGCGCAGGGTGAGCTGGGCCAGGCGCTCGCGCAGCGGTTCCAGCACGCCGTCCAGTCCGGCCGCCCAGCCGCCGACCACCACCAGCTGGGGGTCGATGGCCAGGACCAGCGCGGCGACGCCCTGCACCAGGCGGGTGAGGAAACGGTCCATCGCGACCTTCGCCACCTCGTCGCCCTCCCGGGCCAGCCGCAGTACGCGGGCGACCGCGGCCTCGTCCAGCGGGTTGAGCGGCTTGCCGGTGGTGGAGAGCAGGCGTTCCGGGGTGACCTCCTGCCCGAGCAGGTGGAGCGCGCCGATCTCGCCGGCCGCGCCGCCGTAGCCGCGGTGCAGCTTGCCGTTGATCAGCGAGCCGGCGCCGGGGCTGAGGCCGGCCATGACGAAGACCACGTCGTCGGCGCCGAGCGCCGCGCCCTGCCAGTGCTCGGCGATGGCGGCGAGGTTGGCGTCGTTCTCGATGATGACGGGGCAGCGGAAGGAACGCCGCAGTCGGGCGCCGAGGTCCAGGCCGGTCCAGCCGGGCATCGCGGTGCCGAGCTGGATGGTGCCCTCGCGGTCGACGATGCCGGGGGTGCCGATGCCGACGGACCACAGGTTGTCCCGGGAGATCCCGGCCTTGCGCAGTACCTCGGCGACGGCGGTGCGGACGGCGGCGAGCCGCTCCTCGGCGTCGAGGGTCTCGTCCACCGGCTTGAAGTGACTGCCCACCACCTCGCCGGTGAGGTCGGCGAGGATGACCCGGATGTCGTGGACGCCGATCTCGATGCCGAGGATGTGCCCGGCCTCGGCGCGGAAGCGGAACCAGCGGGCCGGGCGGCCTCTTCGGCCGGTGCCCGGCTGGCCGTCCTCCCGGGGCTGCTCGACCTCGGCGACCAGTCCGGTCTCGACCAGACCCTCGATCACGCCCTCGACGGTGGGCCGGGACAGACCGGTCTCGCCGACGAGCTGAGTGAGGGTCACGGAGTGGCCGTCCCGCAGCGCCCGAAGCGTGACCGCCGCGTTGATCCGCCGCAGCAGCGAGGAGTCTCCTCCGGTGAGCCGATCCGCCAATGCGATGCCCTTCGCCGTTCGCGCGACTGCACTGGCGCGCGGTGTCGAGTGCGCGGAACCCACCGAATGGCCCGCGGGGGGTGTGCCCCCGGAACGCGGCACGGGCGGCGCGGCGCCGCCCGCACGAAGGCCCGGAGGACAAGCCGGAGCCTACCCGGGTACCGACCCGGGCCGCGAGGATTCCCGCAGCTCATCCGGGCTTCGGTATCGAAATGGTACGGATCGGGTGGTGGTGCGTGACCGGGGCTTCACCGGTCGGTCACGGGTGGGCCGTACCCGGGGCGGCGGGACCGCCCCGGCCGCCACGAGCGCACCGACAGGACCGATCCGACGCCGAGCCAGGAACCGGCCGACAGGGTGCTGAACACCGAGCCGGCCGAGAGCGCGCTGAAGACGGATCCGGCCGACAGCGCGCTGAACACCGAGCCGGCCGAGCCGATCGACAGCACGCTGCCGACCGATCCGACGGAGAGCAGGGAGCCGACCGAGCCGATCGACAGCACCGAGCCGACGGAAGCGATGGAGGCGATCGAGCCCAGCGAGGCGCGGGAGCGGATCGAGCGCACGGTAGCGGCCATGGCGTTGATCGTAGTCCGCTGACGGCTGCCGTCCAGCCTTGGTCCGGACCATCGGCCGGTGAGGCGCACGGCCGGGCTCAGCCCACCCGGACGGTGCGGCTCAGCCCACCCGGGCTCCCCGGCTCAGTCCACCCGGGCGGCGAACAGCGCCTGCCCCAGCAGCCCCATCGGGTGCCCGTCCTCCGGCAGGGTGAGGACGGTCGGGCACCCCGCCGCGGTGAGCGCGGCCCGCCACCGCTCGGCGGGGTGGGCGGTCGGCCCGAGGGCGTCGCCGGTGATCAGCAGGTCGAGCTGTTCGGTGACGGGCGCGAGCAGCAGCAGCCGACCGCCGGGGGAGAGGAGCCCGACCAGCGCCGCGGCCTCCTCCTCCGGCCGTCCGGTGGTGGACAAGGCGGTGGACAAGGCGGTGGACAAGGCGGTGGACAAGGCGGTGGACAAAGCGGTGGCGACCACGACGTCGTAGCGGCCGCCGTCCGGGGCGATGTGGTGTTCGGCGTTCTGGCGGGGGCGGGCGGCCAGGGCCCGGGCGATGCCGGTGTCGGAGCCGTCGCGGTCGAGTTCGAGCACCCGCAGCGGCTCGG
>NZ_JAFLNG010000163.1 GCF_017427025.1 Streptomyces sp. FH025 | reverse complement strand
CCACGAGGGGCGCACTCGGGGCTTGGGGGGCGGGGGCTTCGGGCCGGTCCGCTCGGCCGTCTCGTCCAGGTCGAGGGCGATCGTCAGGTTGATGTAGGCACCGTGCGCCTGCTCCTCGCAGTCGAGTTCCCGGAAGAGCACGATGGCCCGCTGGAAGGCGGCGACGGCCTCGGCCCGGTGGCCCAGGTTCACGCGGGCGACACCGAGGTTGGTGTACGCCACGGCCGTGCCGTAGCGGTCCTCGGTCGTCTCGAAGATCGCGACGGCGCGGGCCCCGGCCTCGGCGGCCTCCGCGTTGCGGCCCGCCTCGATCAGCGCCTCGGCGCTCTTCTCCTCCGCCTCGGCCTCGCCGTGCCGTTCGCCGACCTCCCGGTACACCTCGGCGGCGGCGGCGTGGGTCCGGACGGCCCGGTCGAACTGCCCCATCACGCGGCGGCAGGTGCCGATGTTGTTGAGCACGTCGGCCTCGGACTTGCGGTCGCGGGTCTCCCGGAAGAGCAGAACGGCCCGGTCGTGCGCCTCCAGGGCCCGGTCGAACTCGGCCGTCCTGCGCAGGGCGCAGCCCAGGTGGTTCTGCGCGATCGCCTCGCCGTGCCGGTCGTCGCAGGCGCGCAGGCACGCGACGGCCCGGGTGAGCTGCTCGACGGCCTCGTCGTGGCGGGACAGGACGGTCAGGACCGTGCCGAGGTTGACGCGGGCCAGGCCCTCGCCCTGGCGGTCCCGGGTGTCGATGAACGCCTCGACGGCCGCCTCGTCGGCCGCGGCGGCCTCCGGCAGCCGGTGTGTGCGCTGGAGGCACAGGCCTAGGCTGTTGCGGGCGATGGCCTCGCCGTGGCGGTCCCCGAGCGAGTGGTACAACTCGGCGGCCCGGCTCTGGACTTCGGTGGCCTCGTCGAGCTGCCAGGTTTCGATCAGGAGGCGGCCGAGATCGGTGAGGGCGGCGGCCTCGCCGTGAGGATTCTCCCGGCGGCGCTGGATCTCGGCGGCCTCGCGGAAGAGTTCGACGGCCTCGGCGAACCGTCGCTTGCCGGCCAGGACCCGGCCGCGGGCGACGAGCGCCGCGGGGGTCCGGGTCTCGCCCGCGGTGAGGGCCTCGGCCTCGATGACGTCGTCCATGGCCCGGTCGAACTCCCGCACGCTCGCGAGGACGGTGGCGCGGTTGGTGAGCGCGACCCTGCGGCCCCGGTCGTCGCCGAGCCGTTCGTACAGTCCGGCGGCCGCCTCGTACAGGCGGGCCGCCATGTCCGGGTCGCCCATCTCGAACCAGACCCCGGCCAGGTTGAGCGCGGACTCCGCGAGCCCCGCCGGGTGGTCCGCCGCCATGCACAGGTTGGCGGCCGCCTGGTGCGCGGCGCGGGCCTCCTCGAACCGCCTGACCTCGGCCAGCGCCGCGCCGTAGTGGTTCAGCGCCGAGGCCGTGCCCGTGCCGGAGCCGTGCTCCTGGTGCACCGCCACGGCCACCATGCCGACGTCGATCCAGTCGTCCAGGTGGCGTCTTCGCCTGAGGTAGCGGGCGAGCGCGTACGAGAGGGCGACGCTGACGTCCGGCCGTCCCTTGCCGTGCGCGACCTTCACCGTCTCGACCAGGTTGGCCCGTTCGGCGTCCAGCCACTCCAGGGCGGCGGCGAGGTCGGCGAAGCGGCCGGGGTTCTCCCCGTTCTCCGCCTCGGTGTCCAGGGCGGTGTCGGCGGCCTCGGTGGTCTGCCGGTAGTGGTCGAACAGCCGGCCGGCGGCCTCCAGGGCCCGGTCCTGTCGAGCCCTGGCGTTGCCCTTCTCGTGGGCGAACAGGCGGACCAGGTCGTGCTGGTTCCAGCGGCCGTAGGTGGCGCCGTGGCCGATCAGGTGGGCCCTGGCCAGGTCGTCCAGGAGGTCCTGGACGTCGTACGGGTCCTCGTCGAGGAGCCGGGCGGCGGCCTCGGTGGACACGTCGGGGCCGGGGTTCAGCGACAGGAACAGGAACAGCCGGGTCTGTTCCGGGCTCAGCGCCCGGTAGGAGAGCTCGAAGGCGGCGCGCACCGCCTTGTCGGTGCGGCGGCTGAGCCGGTCCAGTCGCCGCTGGGAGTCCTCCAGCGCCTCCCGCAGGTTGGCCAGGGAGCGGGTCGGCGCCTCGGTGAGCAGGGCGGTGGCGATCCACAGGGCGAGCGGCAGGCCGGCGCACAGCTCGGCGATCCGGGCGGCCTCGGCGGGCTCCGCGGCCACCCGGCCGTCACCCGGTCTCGACCGTTCCACCACTCGGCGGATGAACTCGACGCCGGTGTCCCGGTCGAGGCAGTCCAGGTCGTACACGCGCTCGCCGAGGTGGAAGGTGAGCGTGTGCCGGGACGTCACCAGGACGTGGGTGGCGCCGTCGGAGGGCAGCAGCGGATGGACCTGCTCCGGCCCGTCGGCGTTGTCCAGGAACACCAGCACGCGGCGGCCGTGCTCCGCGTAGCCGTCGAGGACGGTGCGCAGCAGCGCGCTGCGGTCGGCCCGGCCCGGCGGGATGTGCTCGGCGGGGACGGCGAGGTAGCGCAGCAGGCTGTCCAGGGCCTGCTCCGGGGAGAGGCGGCGCTCGTCGTCGTACCCGGAGAGGTCCAGGTAGAGCACCCCGCCGGGGAACCAGTCGGGCTCGGCCAGGGCTCGGCGGGCCGTCTGGAGGGCGAGTTCGGTCTTCCCGACCCCGCCGAGGCCGGTCAGCACGGTGATCCCGCCGGCGTCGCCGCTCCCGGTCCCGCCGGCGTCGCCGTTCCCGGTCACGCCGGCGTCCCCATCGCCTGGCGCCAGCCGTTCGTGGAGCTCCCGGGCCGTCTCGCGGCGCCCGACGAAGGTCGGGCTGGCGGGCGGCAGGCCCTTGTTCGTCGGGCGCACCTGCGGCGGCATGTGCAGGGTGACGTACTGGCCCTGGATCACCGCCCCCAGGAAGAAGCCGCCCTTGATCTCGTTGTGCACCGCCCCGTCGTCCATGCCCCACCCCACCGCGACCGCCGGTCACCAGGGGGAACACTGTAGGACCAACTGACCATGATCACAGGAGGGTTCGCCGGATCGGCGAACCGTGATCGCACGAACGGTGCGGGATCGTTCGGAGGTTCGGCACCGGTGAAGGGGTCAGTTTGTAAAGGCCGTTGCAAATCCCACCCATCCGGGCACAAAGTGGATGCCTCAAGTAAGCGGACAGGAGCTGATCATGGGGATCTTCGGTCGGAAGCGGAAGCGCGAGCAGGAGCAGCGGCAGCCCGCGGGCGGCGGGATCGACATCGGCGGTGGGATGAAGGTGCACCTGGAGGTCTCGCCGGAACAGATGCGGCAGCTCACCGACCAGGCCCGGCAGGCCGCCGAGGCCGGGGACGTCAAGGCGATGTTCCACCTGGCAGGATTCCTGGAGCACCAGGGCAAGCTGCAGGAGGCCGCGGACTGGCACCACAAGGCGTCCTCCGCCGGCAACGCCGACTCGACCACCTGGCTCGCCGACAAGCTGATGAAGCAGGGCCAGACCGAGCAGGGCCTCGACTACCTGCGCCTCGCCGCCCAGCGAGGTCACGTCTCCTCCACCTTCAACCTCGCGGTCATACTCCTCAGCGAGGACAGCGAGGACCACGAGGGCGGCCGCTGGATGCTGCGCGCCGCCGAGGCCGGCCACCCGAAGGCGATCGAATACCTCGGGATCGACATCGAGGAGGTCCGCAAGGTGCGGGCCGCCGTCCAGCAGGACATCGCCAAGGCCGAGCAGGGCGACGCGGCCGCCGCGCACCGGGCCGCCACCGCGCTGATCGACCTCGTCGAGGACGAGGAGGCCGACCGCTGGCTGGAGGTCGGCGTGCGGGGCGGAAACGCCGACTCCGCCTATGAGCTGGCACAGCGGCTGCGCGACGGCGGCGAGCCGGGACGCGCCCTGGAACTGATGAAGGAGGCCGCACGGCTCGGCCGCAAGGACGCGACCCGGGTCGCCGGGGTCTGGCTGTACACCGACGGCGAACCGGCCGCCGCCGTACCGCTGTTGCGGCAGGCCGTGGCGGACGGCGAGGAGCTGGTCAGGCCGATCCTCGGCGCCGCGCTCGTGGCCGCGGGGGACCTGGACGGCGCGGAGGCCGTGCTGCGTCCGGCCGCCGAGGCCGGCGACTGGCAGGCGCAGTACAACCTGCTGGCCGTCCTCCAGCAGCGGGCGGCCCTCACCGGGACGCAGCCGGGCCCGGAGGCACAGGAGCTGCTGATCAAGGCCTCGAAGGGCGTGCACGACGCCGGGCAGGAGCGACTGGACGCCGGACGACCGGACCAGGCCGCCCACTTCCTGCGGATCGCCGCCCGCGCCGGCGACCCGGTGGCGCAGCGCTCCCTGGGCAAGCTGCTGCTGGCCATGGACCCGAAGGACCCCGAGGGCAAGGAGTGGCAGCAGCGCGCGAACAGCGCCCTGGGGCGGTAGGAGGCGGTCGCGGACCGCGCACCCCCGGGCCGTCATCAGCCCGGGGATGTAAACCCGTGGGCCAATGCGGGCGGCCGGTTGATCAATCCGTGGACCGATGTGCGCCGTCCGCGCCGCGTGACACCGTTCCGCGCATGGACACCACGCCGTTCACCAGTAGTCCCGCACTCCTGACGCGTCGTCGCATGCTGGGCGCCGCCGTGGCGTTGGGAGCCGCCGCTCCACTCGGCCTGGCCTCCGGCGCCTTCGCGGCGGCGCCATCCACCGCGGCGGCCCCGGCCTCACCGCGCACCGCCGCGCCCGGCTCCGGGCGGCTGACCCTGCCCGAGCCGACCGGGCCCTACCCGGTCGGCACCGTCGCCCTGCACCTGCGCGACACCTCCCGGCCGGACCCGTCCGCCGGGCCCGGCGCGTTCCGCGAGCTGATGGCCGCCGTCTGGTACCCGGCGCGGAACTCCGACGCCGACTCCCACCCGTTCGCGCCCTGGATGACCGACGGCGCCCTGAAGGCCTTCCTGAACGACGCGGGCTTCCCCCTCCCGCTCTCCCTCGCCCCACTCACCTCCGGCCGCCTCGGCGCGCCCGTCCACCGCTTCGGCCACCGGCTGCCCGTCGTGGTCTACTCGCACGGCTCGGGCAGCCACCGGGCCGACCACACGATCATGGTCCAGGAACTCGCCAGCCACGGCTACGTCGTGCTCACCGTCGACCACACCTACGACGGCTACACCGAGTTCCCCGACGGCCGCGTCATCACCGACGGGATGGGCCCCGCGCAGGGCCTCTACCCCAGGGACTACGCCGCCGACGCCCGGTTCATCGTCGACTGCGCCCAGGAGCTCGCCTCCGGTCGCAACCCCGACGTCGACGGCAAGGCCCTCCCCGACGGCCTGCTCGGCGCCCTCGACCCGCTCGACATCGGCATGTTCGGCTGGTCCAAGGGCGGCACCGCCACCGCCATCGCGATGACCGCCGACCGGCGCATCCGGGCCGGCATCAGCATCGACGGGCCCATGCTCCCGCTCATCACCACCGACCTGGACCGGCCGTTCCTGATGATGACGGCCGTCTTCACCCGGGCCAAGGAGAAGGGGCCCGCCGACTTCTGGACGCACCTGCGCGGCTGGCGGCGCGACATCCAGGCCGACGGCGCCGTCCACGCCTCCTACGGCGACAACCTGGTGCTGATCCCGCAGGCGGCGAAGCTCCTCGGCATGAGCCAGCAGCAGGTCCAGCAGATGGTCGGCACCCTCGACCCCGACCGCGGGGCGCTCATCCAGCAGGCCTACCCGCTCGCCTTCTTCGACCAGCACCTGCGCCACCGACGCGGGCAGCTGCTCGACGGGCCCTCCTCGAAGTTCCCCGAGGTCACGTTCATCCCGTAGCACTGCTCCGGGGCGGCCGCGACGGGGGTGCGGCCGCCCCACCCCGGTGCTCCAACAGCTCCACCCCGGTCCGGTACAGCTCCACCAGCAGCGGCCGCAGCGCCTCACCGGTCGGCATCAGCCGGTACGGGGTCCGCACCGGGAAGCCGACCAGCCGCTCGCGGGCCACCAACTCCCGCTCCCCCAGGGCCCGGAGACGCTCGGCGAGCACCTTCGGGCTGATCTCCGGCAGCCGCTCGCGCAACTCCCCGTACGAGGCGGAGCCGTGCATCAGCTCGCGCAGCACCAGCGTCGTCCAATGGCCATCGACGTCGCCCCCCGTGGCCCGGACGGCCGCTGGCGCCGACCTCATCGACAATCGACAATCCCTTCGGCACCGCGTAGGACCACCCCCGATAGCCTGGTCCGATGCTGCTCCCCACCGTCCCGCGCACCCGCGTGCGGCCCACCGCGCGGCCGGCCATCGCGACGCCGTTCGGCCCGCTGACCTTCGTCACCGCCGTCGGGGACACCGCCCTGCCCTCCCTGCCCGAGGAGCTCTTCGACCTTCCGGGCGGCCGCACGATCGCCCGGTGGGCGCTCCCCTCGGCCCGCGTCGAGCTGCTGCTGACCCCGTACGACGCCGAGCTCGACCCCGACCACTGGGGGCCGCTGACCGACTGCCGGGCGGCGGTGTGGCGGATCGACGCCCTGGCGCCGCTGCCCCGGGTGTGGTTCTCCGCGAGCGTGCCGGAGCAGCTCCCGGAGGGTGCCGACGCGTACTGGGACGGGGGCCAGGGGCTGACCGCGATCACGGTGGAGGACGAGAGCACCAAGCTCACCATCGGCGGCAACGACGAGGAGGCGATCTGCTTGGCGGCCGACGCGCGCGAGGTGCCCCGACGGTGGGCGGCCCTACTCGACGAGGTCTACGAGCGTTCGTCCACCACCTGGGGCGTGAACGTCAACACCGACGCCGACGCCGACCGCGGCATCGTCTGGCGGCTGCCCCCGCTGGAGGCCGGCGAGCACTGCGAACTCCCGGTGGTGGCCGCCTGGGCCTCGGCCGCCGACGAGACCGAGAACACCTGGTTCGCCGTCATGCCGTCGCCGACGTGGCTACTGCGCCAGGCCGCGGCCGCCGTGGCCACGCCTCCGGTTGCGGGCTGACCGCGGAGAAGAACACCCGGCCGGTCCGCAGAATCCGTTCCACCGCGCCGGACCGAACAAGGCGGTGCCCCGCCTCCCCACAGGGAAGACGGGGCACCGCACTCGTTCCGACCGCTCAGCACTGCACGGGGTCGGCCTTCTCCATGTTGAGCGTCACACGCTCCTCGGCCGGAGCGCCGTCGCGCCGGACCGCCACCCGGTACTCGCCCAGGAGGTTGCGCGGCACGGACACCGTGTAGACGGTGCGGAGCACACCGTCGACGTCGGCCGAATACCCCTTCCGTGCCGGGAAGTCCCGGCCCTGACAGGAGACATGATCGACCGTCTCGCCGCTGGACATCAGCAGCACCGACCACTGGCCCTGGTAGAGGCTGGCGCCGAGGAAGGTGCCGACTCCAGGAACCGGCCTCGCGGCGATCTCCTCGGGCGGAACGCATCCACGCGAGACGACTCCCGGCGACGCCGAGCAGATGGCGCCGGTCTTCTCGGCCTGCCAGATCAGCTCCGGGCCGTAACCGCTGTCGTACCGGGCGACCGTGAACTCACCGCCGACCGGGGCGTTGCCGTTCTCCTCGGCCAGCCTCAGGATCTGCCGCCTGGAATCCTCCGGAACCGTCGGTCCCTGAGCGTCCCCGCCGACCGAACCCGTGGACCCGGCTGCCGCCGCACCGGGCAGTGCGGTGCAGCCCGCGGCGAGCAGTACCGCGGCCGGGAGGAGCAGCAGGCGGTGGGAGCGACCCGAACGTTGCGTCACCCGCACATCATCCACAGGACGATCATGGGATGGCAACTGCCGGCCCGCCCCCGGTCCGCTCAGGCCGACCTGCCCCTGGTGACGGTGGCCCGCGGCGGGGTGGTGCTGCCGGCGGGGGCGCCGAGGAGGCGCTCGACCTTGGCGACGGCGGTGCGGTACTGGATGGCGGCGGTCTGCGTGTCGGAGCTCTGGCGCTGGAAGAAGCCGTAGATCATGCCGACGGTGCCGAAGCGCTCCACGCCGAGGTAGGCGTTGAGCTGGACGCCGTCGATGGTTCCGTCCAGGCGGACGGCGGGGGCGTCCGGGCGGTCGCCGAGGGTGATGGGGGTGACGGTGAAGGTCGCCGTGGCGTTGGTGCCCGCGCTGAAGGTGACGGTGTGGCAGGTCTTGAACGCGTCGGCGAGCAGCTTGAAGTCGTCGGCGAGTTTGGCCTGGTCCTCCGCGCCGAGGGACTGCGTCACCATCGGGTTGCCGGCCGCGCCGTCCAGTTCGGTGGAGGCGTGCGGGTTCGAGGAGCCGGGCATGGTGGCGTGCGTGCCGATCAGGGTGCTGAGCGCGGCGCAGCCGGTGACCGGGGTGGGGTTCCCGCTCGGGCTGGGGCTCGCGGATGCGGACGCGGACGCCGCAGTGTAGGCGGGGCCGAGGTCGTCGACGGTGAGCAGGGCCGACTTCAACTGGTCGGAGGATGGAAGCTCCTGGCCCGTCTCGGCGGACGCCAGGTGTGCCGGGCCCAGTGCGGCCGCCGCGACCAGGGCGGCGGCGGTGAGGGCGTGGAGAGGCCTCGGGAGGGACATGCCGACCCCCGGTCGAGAGTTCGGGCAGGGACAGAGAGCAGGGACAGCGACCAGTGTCCCACCGGGGGCCGGGCGGGGCGCGCGGGCGGGTATCGCCGCAGGTGAGGGTGGTCGGGGCGGCCCGCAGCAGGTGCGGCCGCGGGCCGCCCGGTGACCACCCGGGCACGTACGGTCAGATGCTCGCGGCCAGCTCCGTGCCCTGCTTGATCGCCCGCTTGGCGTCCAGTTCGGCCGCCACGTCGGCGCCGCCGATCAGGTGCACGGTGAGGCCGCGCTCGCGAAGCGCCTCGTACAGGTCACGGCGCGGCTCCTGGCCGGTGCAGAGCACCACGGTGTCCACGGGCAGGAGTTGGCGCTCGCCGTCGATGGTGAAGTGCAGTCCGGCGTCGTCGATCAGGTCGTAGCTCGCGCCGGCGACCATGGTGACGCCGCGGTGCTTGAGTTCGGTGCGGTGGATCCAGCCGGTGGTCTTGCCCAGCCCGGCGCCGACCTTGCCGGTCTTGCGCTGCAGCAGGTGGACGCTGCGCGGGGGCTTCGGCCGCTCGGGGGCGCGCAGTCCGCCGCGCTCGCGGTACTCCGGGTCGATGCCCCACTTCGCCTGGAACACCGACGGGTTGAGGCTCGCAGCGTCGCCCCCGTCGGTGAGGAACTCGGCCACGTCGAAGCCGATCCCGCCCGCGCCGAGGATGGCGACCCGCTCGCCGACCGGCGCGCCGTCGCGCAGCACGTCCAGGTAGCCGAGCACGCTGGGGTGGTCGATTCCCGGGATGTCCACGGGAGTTCGGGGGGTGACGCCGGTCGCGAGGACGAGCTCGTCGTGGCCCGCCTCGGCCAGCTGCCCGGCGGCGACGGTCGCGCCGAGGCGCAGCGTGATGCCCAACTCGCCCAGCCGGGTGCGGAAGTAGCGCAGCGTCTCGTCGAACTCCTCCTTGCCGGGGATGCGGCGGGCGATGTTCAGCTGCCCGCCGACGGCCTCGGCGGCGTCGTACAGCGTGACGTCGTGGCCGCGTTCGGCGGCGGAGACGGCGAAGGCGAGCCCGGCCGGTCCGGCTCCGACGACGCCGATGCGCTTGCGCAAGCGGGTGGGGGCGAGGACGAGTTCGGTCTCGTGGCAGGCGCGCGGGTTGACCAGGCAGGAGGTGATCTGGAGGTTGAAGGTGTGGTCCAGGCAGGCCTGGTTGCAGCCGATGCAGGTGTTGATGGCCTCGGCGCGGTCGGCGGCCGCCTTGTTGACGAAGTCGGCGTCGGCGAGCAGCGGGCGGGCCATCGAGACCAGGTCGGCGCAGCCGTCGGCGAGCAACTGCTCGGCGATCTCGGGGGTGTTGATGCGGTTGGTGGTGACCAGCGGGATGCCGACCTCGCCCATCACCCGCTTGGTGACCCAGGCGAAGGCGCCGCGCGGCACGGAGGTGGCGATGGTGGGGATGCGGGCCTCGTGCCAGCCGATGCCGGTGTTGATGACGGTCGCCCCGGCGGCCTCGACGGCCTTGGCGAGCGTGATCACCTCGTCGAGGGTGGAGCCGCCGGGTACCAGGTCGAGCATGGAGAGCCGGTAGACGATGATGAAGTCCTCGCCGACCCGCTCGCGGACCCGGCGGACGATCTCCACCGGGAAGCGCATCCGCCGCTCGTACGGGCCGCCCCACTCGTCCTCGCGGTGGTTGGTGGCGGAGACGATGAACTCGTTGATCAGGTAGCCCTCGGAGCCCATGATCTCGACGCCGTCGTAGCCCGCGCGGCGGGCGAGTTCGGCGCAGCGGGCGAAGTCCTCGACGGTCTGCTCGACCTGCTCGGCGGTGAGCGCGTTGGGGACGAAGGGGCTGATCGGGGCCTGGAGCGCGCTGGGGGCGACGAGGTCGCGGTGGTAGGCGTAGCGGCCGAAGTGCAGGATCTGCAGGGCTATCCGCCCGCCGGCGGCGTGCACGGCGTCGGTGACCACCCGGTGCCGGTCGGCCTCCTCCTCGGTGGTGAGCATCGCGCCGCCCTCCCAGGGGCGCCCGGCCTCGTTGGGGGCGATGCCACCGGTGACGATCAGGCCGACGCCGCCGCGGGCGCGCTCGGCGTAGAAGGCGGCCATCCGCTCGTAGCCGCCGGGGGCCTCCTCCAGGCCGACGTGCATCGAGCCCATGATCACGCGGTTGGGGAGGGTGGTGAAGCCGAGGTCGAGCGGGCTGAGCAGGTGCGGGTAGCGGCTGCCGGCGGGGGTGGAGCTCATCGGCGTCTCCTGGAGGGGCGGGCGGTCGGGTTTGTCACTGCGCTTTGTTACTGCACAGTAGGGGACGGTTGCGGCGCTATGCAACTAGTTGCATAGCGCCGGTGGGTACGGGAAAGGACACGGAAAAGCCCCGGCCTCCCGGAGCTCGGGCTCCAGGAGGCCGGGGCTCGCCCGGCGCGCTACGTCAGGCGCTACGTCAGACGTTCACGCCGTAGTCGGTGGCGATGCCGCGCAGGCCGGAGGCGTAGCCCTGGCCTATGGCGCGGAACTTCCACTCGGCGCCGTTGCGGTACAGCTCGCCGAAGACCATCGCGGTCTCGGTGGAGGCGTCCTCGGTCAGGTCGTAGCGGGCGATCTCCTGCCCGTTGGCCTGGTTGACGATCCGGATGAAGGCGTTGCGGACCTGGCCGAAGTTCTGCAGCCGGGCGTCGGCGTCGTAGATCGACACCGGGAAGACGACCTTGGCGACGTCGGCCGGCACCCGGGCGAGGTCGACCTTGATCTGCTCGTCGTCGCCGTCGCCGCCACCGGTCAGGTTGTCGCCGCTGTGCTCGACCGAACCCTCGGGGCTGCGCAGGTTGTTGAAGAAGACGAAGTGCTGGTCCGAAACCACCTTGCCGAGCGCGTTGCACAGCAGCGCACTGGCGTCCAGGTCGTAGTCGGCCCCGGTGGTGGTGCGAACGTCCCAGCCGAGACCCACGATCACGGCGCTCAGACCGGGCGCCTCCTTGCTCAGCGAGACGTTGCCGCCCTTGGCCAGCGAAACTCCCACAATGCCCTCCTCGGATCTCTCCCTGCGGACGAATCTACAACACTGTAGAGATCACGAGAATCCGCCTGCGGGCGGGCTCCGCCCCGGGGATTTCTCAGGGGCTCCGACGGGAACCGATCAGCGGGACCTCCCCCTCGGCGCGGGCCCCCCGGAAACCGGCGTCACCGGAGCCCGCTCACTGCACCGCGTCGATCTCGATCCGCAGCGCGCCGCCCTCGGCGAGCGACTGGCGCCCCCAGTCCAACAGCAGCCGCAGCACCTCGCGTTCGCCGGCCGGCGACCGGGTGAGGTCCACCTGTTCGAGCTCGCGGACCAGCCCGGCCATCGCCGGCCGCCCGATCCGGGTGCTGAAGTCGAGGTCCGGCTCGTGCCGGGCGAGGGTCGGCAGGGAGCGGCCCAGCCGCCTCAGCGCGGCCCGCAGCGCACCGCCGTCCGCGTAGGCCTCCAGCAGGCCCGACTCCGGCGCGGGGCCGGCCTTCCGCCCGGTCCGGGCCTTCACCGGCACCCGGTACAGCCCGAGGACGTACTCGTCCTCCGACACCTCCTCGCCGGGCCCGTACGGCCGCGGCCCGCGCGTCTCGCTCCGCATGCCGAGCACCCTAGCCCCACTCGGCAGTCCCGCTCGGCCGGGCCGGGGAGTCCTGGCCGACCTAGACTGGCGGTGGATTCCCCTCGCAGGCCCTGCCGTCGGAGGTCCCGATGCGCCAGCGGTACAGCTTCCACCTCGACCGGGGCGGGCACTCTGTCACCGTCAACGTCCGCTCCGGCCTGATCACCGAGACCGAGCTGCTGGTCGACGGCAAGGAGTGCGCCTTCCACCGGGTCCACGGCCACGGCGACTACCCGCTCACCCTCTCCGCGCAGCTCGCCGAGGAGCCGCCGAGGCCGCTGTCCGTCCGGCTTGACCGCACGGGACGGGCGGAGCATCCGCTGGCCTGCGTGCTGGAGGTCGAGGGCACCGAGCACCCGATGCCGGAGCGCACGGCCCGCTGAAACCGCCCGCAGGGGTGGTTTGCGGGTGAATGCTAAGAAAACCTACA
>NZ_JAFLNG010000162.1 GCF_017427025.1 Streptomyces sp. FH025 | reverse complement strand
CCCACCAGGGGGTCGTCCAGCAGCGGGGTGACCACCAGATCGGACCAGTCGGTGCCGGCCGACAGCTGCTGCGCCTCCAGGTTCGCCTCGGCCCGCGCCTCGCGCGGCGAACCGTGGGCGGGAGCCTGCAGCGCGGCGGCGCCGTCGGACTGCGGGTAGCGGAAGGCCAGCGCGATCTCGCACTCCCCGCCGCGCAGCATCGCCAGCGACTCCGGCGGCTCCGCCTCGACCAGCGACACGCGCACCCCCGGATGGCTGTCCCGCAGGCGGGCGACCGCGGGCGGCACCAGGGTGGAACTCGCGGTCGGGAAGGAGACCAGCCGCACCCGTCCGGCCCGCAGCCCGGCGATCGCGGCCACCTCCTCCTCGGCGGCGGAGAGCCCCGCCAGGATTCCGGTGGCATGCTTGAGCAGGACCCGCCCGGCCTCGCTCAGCTGCATCCCGCGGCCCGAACGGACCACCAGCGGGGTGTCCACGGACTTCTCCAGGGCCTTCATCTGCTGGCTGATGGCAGGCTGCGTACACCCCAGCTCGCGGGCGGCGGCGGAGAAGGAACCGGTGCGGGCGACGGCACGCAGGACGCGCAGATGGCGGGCCTCGATCATGCCTCAGTTATAAGGCAATCTTTGCATTCTGCAAAATTCTACTGATAGTTGAAGACTGAAGGACACCCCGCCCGACAACACCGGAGGCCCGGTCCGCGCCCCGAGGGGTGCGGACCGGGCCTCCGGTCAGGCGTTCAGGCACTCAGGCCTCAGGCGCTCGGGCCTCAGTGGGAGTGGCCGTGGCCGTGCGAGTGGCCGGCACCGTTCTCGGCCTCCTCCTCCTTCTTCTCCACCACGAGGGTCTCGGTGGTGAGCAGCAGGGAGGCGATCGAGGCGGCGTTCTCCAGGGCGGAGCGGGTGACCTTGACCGGGTCGATGACGCCGGCCTTCACCAGGTCGCCGTACTCGCCGGTGGCCGCGTTGTAGCCCTGGCCGAGCTCCAGCTCGGAGACCTTGGAGGTGATGACGTAGCCCTCCAGGCCGGCGTTCTGGGCGATCCAGCGCAGCGGCTCGTGCAGCGCCTTGCGGACCACGGCGACACCGGTGGCCTCGTCACCCGACAGGCCCAGGCCGTCGTTCAGGACCTTGGCGGCGTGCACCAGGGAGGCGCCACCACCGGCGACGATGCCCTCCTCGACCGCGGCGCGGGTCGCCGAGATGGCGTCCTCCAGGCGGTGCTTGCGCTCCTTCAGCTCCACCTCGGTGGCGGCGCCGACCTTGATGACGCAGACGCCGCCGGCCAGCTTGGCCAGGCGCTCCTGCAGCTTCTCGCGGTCCCAGTCGGAGTCGGTCGCGGCGATCTCGCCCTTGATCTGGGCGACGCGGCCGGCCACGGCCTCGGCGTCACCGGCACCGTCGACGACCGTGGTCTCGTCCTTGGTGATGGTCACGCGGCGGGCGGTGCCCAGCACGTCCAGGCCGACCTGGTCGAGCTTGAGGCCGACCTCCTCGGAGATGACCGTGCCGCCGGTCAGGACGGCCAGGTCGCCGAGGATCGCCTTGCGGCGGTCGCCGAAGCCCGGGGCCTTGACGGCGACGGCGTTGAAGGTGCCGCGGATCTTGTTCACGACCAGGGTCGACAGCGCCTCGCCGTCGACGTCCTCGGCGATGATCAGCAGCGGCTTGGAGGCACCGCCCTGCAGGATCTTCTCCAGCAGCGGCAGCAGCTCCTGGATGGAGGAGATCTTGCCCTGGTTGATCAGGATGTACGGGTCCTCGAGGACCGCCTCCTGACGCTCCGCGTCGGTGACGAAGTACGGCGACAGGTAGCCCTTGTCGAACTGCATGCCCTCGGTGAAGTCCAGCTCCACGCCGAAGGTGTTCGACTCCTCGACGGTGATGACACCGTCCTTGCCGACCTTGTCGATCGCCTCGGCGATCAGCTCGCCGACCTGGGTGTCCTGGGCGGAGAGGGACGCGACGGCGGCGACGTCGTCCTTGCCCTCGATCTCGCGGGCCACCGAGAGCAGGTGCTCGGAGACGGCGGCGACGGCCTTGTCGATGCCCTTCTTCAGGGCGGCCGGGCCGGCACCGGCGGCGACGTTGCGCAGACCCTCGTTGACCAGGGCCTGGGCCAGCACGGTGGCGGTGGTGGTGCCGTCACCCGCGACGTCGTTGGTCTTGGTGGCGACCTCCTTGACGAGCTGCGCGCCAAGGTTCTCGTACGGGTCGTCCAGCTCGACCTCACGGGCGATGGTGACACCGTCGTTGGTGATGGTCGGGGCGCCGAACTTCTTGTCGATGACGACGTTGCGGCCCTTGGGGCCGATGGTCACCTTGACGGTGTCGGCCAGCTTGTTGACACCGCGCTCCAGCGAGCGGCGGGCGTCCTCGTCGAACTGCAGGATCTTCGCCATGTTCCCTATTCCCTCGGGGCTGCGGCCGGCCCACCGGCCGCCGAACTACGTGAACCAACAACCACGCCCCGGGCCCCTGTCACTTGGGACACGGATCCGGGGCGGGTCGGAACGTCTTACTTCTCGATGATCGCGAGGACGTCGCGGGCCGAGAGCACCAGGTACTCCTCGCCCTGGTACTTCACCTCGGTGCCGCCGTACTTCGAGTACAGGACGATGTCACCGACGGCGACGTCGAGCGGCAGACGCTGGCCGTCCTCGAAGCGGCCCGGGCCGACGGCCAGGACGACGCCCTCCTGGGGCTTCTCCTTGGCGGTGTCCGGGATAACCAGGCCGGAGGCCGTGGTGGTCTCGGCGTCGAGCGGCTGGACCACGATGCGGTCCTCGAGCGGCTTGATGGCAACCTTGCTGCTGGTGGTCACGTCCGAGCTCCCCTTCGGAGATTACGGGGTTTTCTAACGGGTAGGGGCGAACCTGCGGGCCTGCCGTCGCGGGGGTCAGACACGCGTCTTCGCGTTAGCACTCCCCCACTGGGGAGTGCCAAGGATGACCATAGGCCGCCGTTAGCACTCAGTCAACCAGAGTGCCAACGACGCGCCCTGGGAACTCGCGCCACGGGTGACCGGGCCCCGAGTTCCCGTACGCGTGTGCGGTCGCGGCCCGCTCACGGCGGGCCGCCCCGGCCCGTGACCGGTCAGAATGAGCCCGTGGACACCGAGAACCTCCAGCCCCTGCTGACCCCCGAGGGTCAGGCCCTGCTCGCCGAGCTGCGCGAGTTCGCCCCCGAGGAGGAGCTGGCGCTGGCCACCCGGCTGCGGCGGGAGCACCCGGCCGAGCTGGTGTCCGCGGCCTTCGGGCAGGCCCGGCTGCGGCAGCGGGCGCGGGCGAAGTTCGGGGCGGACGCCGACCTGATGTACTTCACGCCCAACGGCGTCGAGCAGTCCACCCGGCGCAGCGTGGCCGAGTGGCGGGCGCGCCGCTTCGCCGAGCTGGGCGTACGGCGGCTCGCGGACCTGTGCTGCGGGATCGGCGGGGACGTGCTGGCGCTGGCCCGGGCCGGGATCAGCGTGCTGGCCGTCGACCGGGATCCGGCCGCCTGCGCCGCCACCGCGGCCAACGCCGCCGCGCTGGGCCTGGCCGAGCTGGTCGAGGTGCGCTGCGCGGACGTCGCCGACGTGGACGTCACCGGCTACGACGCGGTGTTCACCGACCCCGCGCGGCGCACCTCCCGCGGCCGGGTGTTCGACCCCGAGGCGTACGCCCCACCGCTCTCCTGGGCGATCGAGGCCGGCCGGCGGACCCCGATCGGCGCGCTGAAGGTGGCCCCGGGCATCCCGCACGAGGCGGTCCCGGCGGACGCCGAGGCCGAGTGGGTCTCCGACCACGGGGACGTCAAGGAGGCGGTGCTCTGGTTCGGCACCGGGGCCGCCCGCCCGCACCGCGCGACCCTGCTCCCGCAGGGCGCCAGCCTGACCGGCGGCGACCTGCCCGACCCGCCGGCCGGCCCGGTCGGGCGGTACCTCTACGAGCCGGACGGCGCGGTGATCCGGGCGCACCTGGTGGCCGAGGTGGCCGAGCAGGTCGGCGGCCGGCTGATCGACCCGAAGATCGCCTACCTGACCTCGGACGCACTGGTCGCCACCCCGTACGCGCACGCCTTCGAGCTCACCGACGTGCTGCCGTTCCACATCAAGAAGCTGAAGGCGCTGCTGCGCGAGCGCGGGGTCGGCACGGTGGTGATCAAGAAGCGCGGGATGGCGATCACCCCGGAGGAGCTGCGCCGCCAGCTCAAGCCCTCCGGGCCGAACACCGTCACGGTGATCCTCAGCCGCACCGACCACGGACCGCTGATGATGCTCGGGCAGCCCGTACAGGCCGGTTAGGGGCGCTCAGGAGGCCGGCGCCTGGATGTAGTCCTCCAGCCGGGCCACCGAGAAGCCCTGCTCCTGGATCCGGGCCAGCAGGTCGCCGAACATCTGGGTCATCGTGGCGCCCTTGAGCTCCTTGGGGCCGCGGAAGTGCGCCAGGATGATGTCGCCGGACTTCAGCTTCTTGTCGCCCGTCTGGTACTGCATGTCGTGGATCTGCATCGACTCGCGCCACAGCACGATGGCGCGCGGGCCGCACTGCTGCACCGACTCGTTGAGCGTCGGGGTGTTGGCGCCGTCGCCGAACGGCGGGCGGAACAGCAGCGGGGCGGTGCCGTACTGCTGGGTGAGCGCGGCCTGGTCGTCGCAGATCTCGCCCTTCTGCTTCTCCGGCGAGAGCTTGCTCATCACGGGGTGGGTGACGGTGTGGTTCTGGATGTGGTTGCCCAGCGCCTGGAGCGGTTTGAAGTAGCCGTAGTCGTTCCTGACTATGTCCTTGGTCAGGAACATCGAGATCGGCACCTTGAGGTCGGTGAGCATCTCGACGAACTTCGGGTCCTTCTCGGCGCCGTCGTCGATGGTGATGAAGACGACCTTGTCGTTCGTCTTCACATCGCTGAACACCGGTACGGTGCCGGTCCGTTCGAGCTTGATGGGCTTGTCGGCGGGCGGCGCGGGGGCCGGGGCGAGCGGCTTGAGGTTCCACTTCGCCCAGGCCGCGGCGTCGCCCTCGGCCGGGGCCGTGCCGGGCGTGGCGGCCGCGGCGGCCGGCGTGGTGCCGGCGGGCTGGGGGGCGGCCGTGGTCGCGGCCGGGGCGGCGCTGCCGCCACCCCCGTTGTCGCCGCACGCGGTGGCGAAGGCCAGCAGGGCCAGGGCCCCCGCCGCGTACGTCCTGGTCCTGTTCCGCCCGTTCCTGCTCACCGCACCGCGCTCCCGGCTTCCGTCCAGCTTCCTCTCAGCTATGCACGGTAGCGGCCGGGGCGGCGGTTCCTCGTATCACCCTCTTTTCGGATTACTCGATGCGCCCACTCACTCGACGTGCTCGCTGGTGAAGGACCAGCGGTGCACCGGGCGGCCGAGCAGTTCGGCCGGAGGGTCGGCGACGGGCGCGGGCTCGCCGCTCCACCAGGTGATCAGCAGCACCCGCTCCCCGGGGGCGGAGAGCAGCTCGACGCGCTCCAGGCCGACCGCGCCACGGACTGCGGGCAGCGCGAACTCCCGCACCCAGCTGGCGAGTTCGCCCCCTCGACCGGACGCCGCCCGGGCCTCCCACATCGCCGCGACGGTCATGCCGCGCCGCCGCCGAGGGCGTCGTAGGCCTGGCCGTGGAAATCCGTGTGAGGCACGTGGACGTCGGTGACGGGCAGCGAGGAGTCCGCCGACAGGTCGAAGGCGGAGGGCGTGCGGTCCCGCCACACCATCTCGGCGCCCAGCGCCGCCACCATCGCGCCGTTGTCGGTGCACAGGCCCGGCCGGGGCACCCGCAGCCGGATGCCGGCCCGGTCGCAGCGCTGCTGGGCCATCTCGCGCAGCCGGGAGTTGGCCGCGACGCCGCCGCCGATCATCAGGTGGTCGACGCCGTTGTCCCTGCACGCCTTGACGGCCTTGCGGGTGAGCACGTCGGTGACCGCCTCCTGGAAGGAGGCCGCCACGTCGGCGATCGGCACCTCCTCGCCGGCCCGGCGCTTGGCCTCCACCCAGCGGGCGACGGCGGTCTTCAGGCCGGAGAAGGAGAAGTCGTACTCCGGGTCGTTCCGGCCGCTCAGGCCGCGCGGGAAGTTGATCGCCTTGGGGTCGCCCTCGCGGGCGGTGCGGTCGACGATCGGGCCGCCGGGGAAGCCGAGGCCGAGCACCCGGGCGACCTTGTCGAAGGCCTCGCCGGCCGCGTCGTCGATGGTCGCGCCGAGCGGGCGGACGTCGCTGGTGATGTCCTCGCTGAGCAGCAGCGAGGAGTGCCCGCCGGAGACCAGCAGGGCCATCGTCGGCGAGGGCAGCCGGCCGTGCTCCAGCTGGTCGACGCAGATGTGCGAGGCGAGGTGGTTGACCCCGTACAGCGGCTTGTCCAGCGCCCAGGCGTACGCCTTCGCGGCGCTGACGCCGACCAGCAGCGCGCCGGCCAGGCCGGGCCCGGCAGTGACGGCGATGCCGTCCAGGTCGCTCGCCTTGATCCCGGCGGTGTCCAGGGCGCGCTGGATGGTCGGGACCATCGCCTCCAGGTGCGCGCGACTGGCGATCTCGGGGACGACGCCGCCGAAGCGGGCGTGGTCGTTGACGCTGGAGGCGACCGCGTCGGCCAGCAGCGTGGTGCCGCGCACGATGCCGACGCCGGTCTCGTCGCAGGAGGTCTCGATGCCGAGGACGAGCGGTTCGTCAGCCATGGCGGGTGTCCTCAATGTCCTTCGGGTCAGTGCTGTCAATGCTGGGGTGGTCGAGGCGCATCACCAGCGCGTCGACGTTGGCGGGCTGGTAGTAGCCGCGCCGGATGCCCACCGGTTCGAAGCCGTGCCGCTCGTACAGCCGCTGGGCGCGCGGGTTGTCCACCCGCACCTCCAGCAGCAGCTCGGCGCAGTCGCGCCGGGCGGCCTCCCGGATCAGGTCGGTGAGCAGCGCCGCGCCGAGGCCGGCGCCCTGGTGGCGGGAGTCGACGGCGATGGTCTGGACGTCGCCCTCACCGGCGATCGCCATCAGTCCGGCGTAGCCGACGATCCTGCCGTCCTCGGTGGTGGCGACGGTGTAGTGGCGGGTGCCGCCGGGGTGGGCCTCGGCCAGCTCGGACCAGTACATCCCGTGGGACCAGGCGTCCTCGGGGAAGAGCTTGAGCTCCAGCTCCATCACCGGCTCGATGTCCCACCAGCGCATCGGGCGCAGGGTGGTGCCGTGGTTCACGCCGGGAGCACCGCCTTGCCCCCTAGAACGGTCTTGTAGGCGGCCGGGACCTGGGCGTCCGGGCGGCGCAGGTACAGCGGGACGTTCGGCAGCAGCTCGCGCCCGGCGGCCAGCTCGGCGGCGGCGAAGCCCGCCAGGGCGCCGGCCGAGACGTGCTCGGGGCCGTGCGCGCCCGGGAAGGCGTCGGGGTAGAGCAGCGCGCCGGCGCCGACCGAGCGGGCCTGCGGCGTCAGCTCGGCCGGGCGGTCCACGCCGGGGCCCTCGGTGCGGCGGCCCTCGGCGTCGTACGAGGCCCAGTAGACCTCCTTGCGGCGCGCGTCGGTGGCCACCGTGAACGGCTCCCCGGCCAGACCCTCGGCACGGGCCTGGAAGGCGATCGCGTCCAGGGTGCAGACGCCGTGCACCGGCAGCCCGAGCGCGTGGCCGAGCGCGGCGGCGGTCACCAGGCCGACCCGCAGGCCGGTGTACGGGCCCGGGCCGACGCCGACCGCGATGCCGGTGAGCCGGTGCTTGCCCACCCCGGCCGCCCGCAGGACCTGGTCGATCGCGGGCAGCAACAGTTCGCCGTGGCGCCTGGCGTCGACCTGGTGGGTCTCGGCGAGGACGGCCGTGCCGTCGTGGACGGCGGCGGTGACGGCGGGGGTAGCGGTGTCGAACGCGAGCAGCAGCACGGGTCAAGGTTAGACCGACGTTGGGCCGACCGGCCGATCGGTCGATCGGCAAGGTGTACCACTCGGGAACACAGGTCCGATCCGCTGCCACCCGTGCGGGGGGACCTGGCACGATGGGGCCGTACGTAAACGGGACGGCAGCGGGAGCGGCACGTGGCGAAGATGGGTCCTGGAGTGGTGGTCACGGGGCTGACCCTGGGGGCCCTGGCGGTGGTGAGCCTGCTGGCCTTCCAGGCCAACGGCGCGCAGGACCGCGCGGGCGGAGCCCGTCCGACCACCGCCGCGACGTCCAGCGGGCCGGCCGCCTCCGCCACGCCGAGCGCCTCGGCCACCCCGACCGTCCCGCCGCTGCCGACCAGCTCGGGCAGCGGCACCCGGGTCGTCTACTCGATCAGCAGCCACTACGTCTGGCTGATCGACCCCAAGAAGACCCCGCAGATCGCGGCCGCCTTCCCGGTCACCCCCGGCACCGTCGAGCCGACTCCGGGCAGCTACTCGGTGTACAGCCGCACCCAGACCACCACCGGGACGGACGGCCGGCAGATCGAGCACGTGGTGCGCTTCGCGCAGCAGGAGGGCGTGGTGTTCGGGTTCAGCGCGGCGGTGGACGGCGCGACCCCGACCGCCGACCCGAAGGCCAAGACCGGCGGCATCCGCAGCGGCCGCGCCGAGGGGCAGCTGCTCTGGGACTTCGCGCCGAAGGAGACCAAGGTGGTCGTGGTCGCCTGAGGCCCCTGGCGACGGCGGGACTACGCGGCCCGGGGTGTCTCCGCCTCGGGCTCCTCGGCCTGCCGGGGCCGCGGCTCGGGCGGGGTGGACACCGCCTCCGCGGCCGCACAGGCGGCCAGCAGCGCCCGCACCGGCTCTCCCGGAGCACGGCGGGCGGGTTCTCCGGCCCCGGTGGTGCGCGCGGCGCGCTCCGGGGCGGGGGTGGTGCTCGACATGGCGCCTCCCTAGTTAGGCAGACCTAACCGCAGCACCCATCCCACCACGCCCGGCACCCCGCCCGCAACACCTTGCCGACAGCCTGTCGGCAAAACGGCGGAACCCGCCGGCCCGCGCTACCCGAGCTCCGCCAGCGCCACGCCCGCCCAGCGCGGGCCGATGCCGGTCAGCACCACCCGGCGCGGGTCGTGGTCCTCCCCCGCGGTGTCGCCGATCGCACGCTCGATCCGGACCTCCAGCCGGTCCTCGGAGAGCCGCTCGACCTTGCCCTCGCCCCACTCGACCACGACCACCGACTCCGGCAGCGAGACGTCCAGGTCGAGGTCCTCCATCTCGTCCAGGTCCCCGCCCAGCCGGTACGCGTCCACGTGCACCAGGGCCGGGCCGCCGACCAGCGAGGGGTGCACCCGGGCGATCACGAAGGTCGGCGAGGTCACCGCCCCGCGGACCTGCAGCCCCTCCCCCAGGCCCCGGGTCAGCGTGGTCTTGCCCGCTCCCAGCTCGCCGGAGAGCAGCACCAGGTCGCCCGGCCGCAGCAGCGCGGCCAGCTCCCGGCCGAGCCGGCCCATCCGCTCCGGGGTGGGGACGGTGAGTGTGGCGTGCGAGCCCATGCGCGTGTCTTGCCCTTCGCTCCGTGGCGGCGCACCGACCACCGGGCGCCACCGCTACCGTGCCACATCGCCGCCCGGACGCGCGTCCGGCGCCGATGCGTCCGGCGCCGATGCGTCCGGCGCCGATGCGTCCGGCGCCGGTGCCCGGGCGGGGTGGGGCCTCAGTCCAGATCGAGGACGGTCGACGGCGGGGGCACCGCGCCCGCGAAGTCCGCGGCCCGACGCAGCAGCGCGGCCAACTGGTGGTCGACCAACTCAGGACGCTCCAGCATCACCAGGTGCCCGGCGCCCTCCACCAGGTCCAGCTCCGCGCCGGGCAGCCGCTCGGCCATCGCCTCGCTGTGCGCCGCAGGGGTCAGCAGGTCCTTCGTCCCGGCCATCACCAGGGCGGGCAGGCCGCGCAGCACGGTCAGCGCCTCGTACTTCTCGTGCGCGCCGAACACCGGGTAGAACTCGGCGACCACGTCGATCGGGGTCGCGTCCAGCAGCTGCTCGGCGAAGCGCACCACGCCGGGGTCGACGTCCTTGCCCCCGAAGGAGAACCGCCGGTAGAAGACGGCGGCCACGTCCGAGCCCATCCGCCGGGTGGCCTCCACCAGCTCGACCTGGCGGCCCAGCAGCTTCACCACCCCGGGCGCGACCTTCTTGAACAGCTTCGCGCCGGCCTTCGGCAGGCCGAGGTTCACCTCGTTCCAGTCCCCCGCCAGGGTGCCGATCAGCGCGACCCCGGCGACCCTCCCCCAGCCTTCGGCCGGGGGGACCCCCATGCCGAACAGCTCCGGGTGCTGGTCGGCCAGCGCCATCATCGTCATGCCACCCATCGAGTGGCCGACCAGCACCAGCGGCCCGGTCGGCGCGACGGCGTCGAGCACCGCCTTGAGGTCGCCGCCCAGCTGGTCGATGCTGGCGGGCTCACCGGCCAGGTAGGTGCGGGAGCGCTCGGAGCGGCCGTGGCTGCGCTGGTCCCAGAAGACCAGCCGCAGGCCCTCGCGCAGCGTCGCGCGCTGGAAGTGCCAGCTGTCCTGGTTGAGGCAGTAGCCGTGGCAGAACACCACGGTCAGCGGCTCGGCGCCGTCCGGTTCGTCCCACCCGGTGCCGTCCAGCTCGACGTACAGCTCGGTGCCGTCCGGCGCGGCCACCGTCAGCGGGCGCCCGCGCAGCGAGCCGTACGGGGCGGCCGCGTCCAGCTCGGCCCGGGCCCGGCGGCGCATCGTCCGTCCGACCGTCAGCCGCTCGATCGCGACGCCCGCGGCCGCGCCGGCCGCCAGCACGCCGACGGAGATCCCGATCACACCCGCCCGGCTCACCCCGGAGGCCGCATCGGCCGCCTTGGCCACCGCCGCGACCGGGTTGCCCCCGGCCGGTGCGTCGGTCATGCCGGCAGACCCTCGGTGCGGCTGCCGCCCAGGTAGCGGCGGGGCACCCGGGCGCCGATCCGGGTGATGATCTCGTACGAGATGGTGCCGCAGGCGCGGGCCCAGTCCTCGGCGGTCGGCTCGCCGCGCTCGCCGTTGCCGAACAGCAGCACCTCCTCGCCGATCCCGGGGGTTTCCCCGCCCAGGTCCACCACGAACTGGTCCATCGCCACCCGGCCGGCCACCGTGCGCCACTTGCCGCCGATCTGCACCGGGCCGGTGCCGCTGGCGTGGCGCGGGATGCCGTCGCCGTAGCCGACCGGGACGAGGCCGAGCGTGGTCTCGCCGGGCGTCACGTAGTGGTGGCCGTAGCTGACCCCGTGCCCACCGGGGACGTGCTTGACCAGCGCCAGCCGGGCGCTCAGCGCCATCACCGGGCGCAGCCCGAAGTCGGCCGGCGAGCCCACCTCGGGCACCGGCGACAGGCCGTACGCGGCCAGGCCGGTGCGGACCAGGTCGAAGTGCGCCTCGGGCAGCAGCAGGGTGGCCGGGGAGTTCGCGATGTGCCGGACCTCGGGGCGCAGCCCGGCGGCCTCGGCGTGCGCCAGCGCGGCGCGGTAGGAGTCCAGCTGGGCTTGGATCGACGGGTGGCCGGGCTCGTCGGCGGCGGCGAAGTGCGACCAGACGCCGACGGCCTTCAGCAGCCCCTCGGTCTCGGCGCGCCGGACGGCGGCCACCAGCTCCGGCCAGTCGTGCGGCTGGCAGCCGTTGCGGCCCAGCCCGGTGTCGGCCTTCAGGTGGACCCGCGCCGGGATTCCGGTCTCCCGGACGGCCGCCAGCAGTTCCTCCAGCGCCCACCGGCCGCTGACCGAGACGTCCAGGTCCGCGCGCAGCGCCTCCCGCCACGGCCCGCCCGGCGTCCACAGCCAGCACAGGATGCGGGCCTGCTCCGGGCGGATGCCCGCGGCCCGCAGCGCCAGCGCCTCGTCGGGCGTCGCGCAGCCGAGCCAGCCGACCCCGTTCGCGACCGCCTCGCGGGCGCACTCGACCGCGCCGTGGCCGTAGGCGTCCGCCTTGACCGCGAGCATCACCGCCGTGCTGCCGACGCGCTCGCGCAGGGCGCCGAGGTTGTCGCGCAGGGCACCGAGGTCGATGGTCGCCTCGGCCCGTACGCCGTCGGTCAGGGTGGCTGTGCCGGTCGTGTTCGCAGTTGTCATCAGGGTCAGTCTCCCAGACGTCCCGGGGTCCTCGCCGAACGGCCCATCGGCGCGGCGGCCGATACCGGGGGCTCGCACACGCTGTCGACCTGCGGCAGCCGGCCCGTCCGCCCTGGTTGGGACGCCGGGAACGGACCGTCCGGTTCCGCCCTAGGACTCGCGCGCCGCCTCCCGTACGGCCCGCCACACCGTCGGCAGCGCCTGCGCCACCGCCAGCGCGGTCACCGGCGCGCCCGGCTCGCCCGCCGCCTTCCGGCCCGCGAGGCCGTGCAGGTAGGCGGCCACCGAGGCGGCGTCCAGGGCCGGCAGGCCGGAGGCGAGCAGCGAGCCGGCCAGTCCGGCCAGGACGTCGCCGCTGCCGGCGGTGGCCAGCCAGGAAGTGCCGGTGGGGTTCACCCGAACGGCCCCGCCCGGGTCGGCGACCACCGTGGTGGAGCCCTTCAACAGCACGGTGGCCCGGTAGGCGGCCGCCAGCCGACGGGCGGTGGCCAGCCGGGTGGCGGCCAGGTCGTCGGCGGCGGGCGGCGCGGCGCCCTCGGCGCCGGCCAGCAGCCGGGCGGCCTC
>NZ_JAFLNG010000161.1 GCF_017427025.1 Streptomyces sp. FH025 | reverse complement strand
GGCCCGCGCGAGATCACGGTGAACTCGGTCGCACCCGGCATCGTGGACACCGACGTCAACGCGGCCTGGCTGCGCGGCAACGCGGAGGCGGAGGCGTACGCGGCCTCGCTCGCCGCGCTCGGCCGGGTCGGGCAGCCGGAGGACATCGCGGACATCGTCGCGTTCCTGGCATCGGACGACGCGCGCTGGATCACCGGGCGAACCGTCGACGCCACGGGCGGGGCGGGGTTGTAGGCGGCGGTGGAAAAACGGATGACAGCTGACAGATGATGAAATCTGTCAGCTGTTATCCGTTATCTGTTATCCGTTATCTGTTACTCGTCATACGTCATCCGTCGTCCGCGAGCCGTCAGCCCCGCACCCGCCCCGTGACCTCGCCGAATCCGACCACCGCGCCGTCCGGCCCCGGAGCCGTGGCCGTGATGACGACCTCGTCACCGTCTTCCAGGAAGGTCCGGGTCGTCCCGTCCGGCAGCTTCAGCGGCTCCTCGCCGTTCCAGGTCAGCTCGATCAGCGCGCCGCGGGTCTCCGGCTCCGGCCCGCTGACCGTGCCCGAGGCGAACAGGTCGCCGGTGCGCAGCGAGGCGCCGTTCACGGTCATGTGGGCCAGCTGCTGCTGCGCCGTCCAGTACATCGTGGCGAACGGCGGCCGCGAGACCGGGTGCCCGTTCAGCCGCACCTCCATCGCCAGGTCCAGGCCCCAGGGCTCGCCGCCCCGGTCGTCCAGGTACGCCAGCGGCTCGACGTCGCGCTCCGGCGGCGTGACCCGGGCGTGCTGCAGGGCCTCCAGCGGCACGATCCACGGCGACACCGAGGTGGCGAAAGACTTGCCGAGGAACGGGCCGAGCGGCACGTACTCCCAGGCCTGGATGTCGCGCGCCGACCAGTCGTTGAGCAGGCAGACGCCGAACACGTGCTCGCGGAAGTCGTCCAGCACCACCGGCCGGCCCAGCTGCGAGGGCGTGCCGACGACGAAACCGACCTCGGCCTCGATGTCCAGCCGCCGGCTCGGCCCGAAGGTCGGCACGGCGTCGGCGGGCGCCTTGCGCTGCCCGAACGGCCGCACCACCGGCGTGCCGGAGACGACCACCGTGCCCGCCCGCCCGTGGTAGCCGATCGGCAGGTGCTTCCAGTTGGGTGTGAGCGGCTCCGAGCCCGGTCGGAAGATCCGGCCGAGGTTGGTCGCGTGGTGCTCGGAGGCGTAGAAGTCGACGTAGTCGGCGACCTCGAACGGCAGGTGCAGCTCGACCTCGTCCACGGGCAGCAGCGCCGGTGACACCGCCTCCCGGAAGGACTCGTCGGTCAGCCAGGTCGTGAGGTCGGCCCGCACCCTGGTCCAGATCGAACGGCCAGCCGCCATCAGCGGGTTGAGCGAGTCCGCGTCCAGCAGCACGGACGGCGCCCCGGCGGCCCGGGCGGCCGCCCCGGCGTCCAGCACGAACTCCCCGACGCGCACGCCGATCCGGCGCCGCCCGGGGAGGTCGGCCGCGGTGAAGACGCCGTACGGCAGGTTGTGCACGCCGAACGGCGAGTCCTGCGCGCTGGCGAGCCAGCTGCTGGGGGTGGTGCTCAACGGTCCTCCTGGGGCAGTGGATCGGGCGACGACAGCAGGCCGAGCGCGGCCAGGTCGCCCAACGGCTCGGCGATGCTGCACGTGCCGAACGCGGTGAACGAGTTCCGGATCACCGTAACCTGACGTTCGGTCAGTGCGTGCGCGGCCTCGGCCAGCACCTCGCCGTCGCGTTCCGCCAGCACCGCCACCGCGGCCGCGGGGTCGGTCTCCTGCGCGGCCAGCAACACGTTCAGGAAGCCGTGGTGCTCGAAGCCGGTCCGCGGGTCGGTGTGCCGGACGGCGTTGTGCAGCCCGGCCGTGCACTTGTACGGCAGGCCGCGCCGCGCGCAGCCGGTGAGGAAGGCGGCCAGCTCCTCCTCGTCCGGGAACGCCTCCGCCACCAGCCCGCCGGTGCGGAACTTCGCCCGGTAGGGGCTGTCGACCAGCACGTCCAGCGCCGCGTCCAGCCCGTCCCCGTGCAGGAGTTCGCGCGGCAGCTCGACGGCGGCCGGGACGTGCGGCGGCAGTAGCCGGTCCAGTTCGGCGACCGCCTCGGCCGCGTCCCGGGTGGCCAGTTCGACGCCGGCCAGTTCGAACCGCGCGGCGGCGGCGAGCGCCGAAGCGAGCTCCGTACTGCCCCCCGGCAGTACAAGCCCGATCCTGAGCGGCGCGTCGCCCGCCCCCACCGCACCCTCCGTGTCCGCGGCACCCTCCGCGGACACGGCGTCCTTCACCACCGCGCCACCCGCCGCCACGGCGTTCAACTCGCCCAGCCGGCCCGCCCCGCAGAGGAACGGTCCGACCGCCTCCACGTACCAGGCCGCGCGGTGCGCGCGGTGCGCGGGCACGGCCTCGGCGACCGGCATGTTCCCCGGGGGGAACACCGCCGCGTCGTCGAAGAGCCCGCGGAACAGTTCGGGGATCACGCCCCCCGGAGGCAGCGTGCTCATCGCCCGGGCCCCCGACCAGACCAGGTCCAGGCGTAGTTGGCGTCCTCGCTGGCCCGCCCGCCCTCGCCGAGCTCCAGCGGGCGGAAGGTGTCCACCATGACCGCCAGCTCGTCGAAGAACTCCACGCCGATGCTGCGCTCGTACGCGCCCGGCTGCGGCCCGTGGGTGTGACCGCCCGGGTGCAGCGAGATCGAGCCCTGGCCGATGCCCGAGCCCTTGCGGGCCGCGTAGTCGCCGCCGCAGTAGAACATGACCTCGTCGCTGTCCACGTTGGCGTGGTAGTACGGCACCGGGATCGACAGCGGGTGGTAGTCCACCTTGCGGGGAACGAAGTTGCAGATCACGAAACCGTTGCCCTCGAACACCTGGTGGGCCGGCGGCGGCTGGTGGACCCGGCCGGTGATCGGTTCGAAGTCGCTGATGTTGAAGGCGTACGGGTACAGGCAGCCGTCCCAGCCGACCACGTCGAAGGGGTGGTGCGGCACGGTGTAGCGGGTGCCGGAAACCCCGTTCGGGCCGCGGTGCTTGACCAGCACGTCGACGTCCCCGGGGGTGTCGACCACCAGCGGCCCGACCGGCCCGCGGAAGTCCCGCTCGCAGTACGGCGCGTGCTCCAGCAACTGCCCGTACTTGGACAGGTAGCGCTTGACCGGGGTGATGTGGCTGTTCGCCTCGATGCAGTACGCGCGCAGCGGCTCGTCCCCGGAGGGCACCCAGCGGTGGGTGGTGGCGCGCGGGATGATCACGTAGTCGCCCTGGCCGACCTCGATCGAGCCGAAGACCGTCTCCACCGTGCCGGCGCCGGACTCCACGTACACGCACTCGTCGCCGAGCCCGTTGCGGTACAGCTCGCTCGGGGCCCCGGCGGCCACGTACGAGATCCGCACGTCGGCGTTGCCGAGGACGAGGCGGCGGCTGTTCACGACGTCCGCGGACTTCCACTCCTGGTCCGCGAACAGCTCGTGCAGCTTGAGGTGGCGGGGGAGCAGGGGATGGTTGGGCACCGTGGACTGGTCCGGCAGCTCCCACGGCACCGCGTTCACCACCGCCGAGGGGATGCCCCGGTGGTAGAGCAGGGACGAGTCGGAGGAGAAGCCCTCCTCGCCCATCAACTCCTCGTAGTACAGCCCGCCTTCGGGTGTGCGGTGCTGGGTGTGCCGCTTGGGCGGGATGCTGCCCAGCTGCCGGTAGTACGCCATCTCCCTGCTCCTCCTCGACCGTTCGTCAGAGTTCTCCGACGTTCACAGGTTGCCCGTTCACGGGTTGCCTGCTCACGGGTTGCCCGCTCGCAGGCCTCCCGCTCGCAGGCCGCCTGCTCACAGGTTGCCGCGACGGTCCTGCTCGCGCTCGATGGACTCGAACAGCGCCTTGAAGTTGCCCTTGCCGAAACCCAGCGAACCGTGGCGCTCGATGAACTCGTAGAAGACGGTGGGGCGGTCGCCGATCGGCTTGGTGAAGATCTGCAGCAGGTAGCCGTCCTCGTCGCGGTCGACCAGGATGCCGCGCTTCTTCAGCTCCTCGATCGGTACGCGCACCTTGCCGATCCGCTCGCGCAGCTCCGGGTCGTCGTAGTACGCGTCCGGGGTGTTGAGGAACTCCACGCCACGCGCGCGCAGCACGTCCACGGTGGTCAGGATGTCGTTGGTGGCGAGCGCCATGTGCTGGCAGCCGGGGCCGGTGTAGAACTCCAGGTACTCGTCGATCTGCGACTTCTTCTTGGCGATGGCCGGCTCGTTGAGCGGGAACTTCACCCGGTGGTTGCCGCTCGCGACGACCTTGGACATCAGCGCGGAGTACTCGGTGGCGATGTCGTCACCGACGAACTCGGCCATGTTCACGAAGCCCATGACCCGGTTGTAGAACTGGACCCACTCGTCCATCCGGCCCAGCTCGACGTTGCCGACGGCGTGGTCGAGGGCCTGGAACAGGCGCTTGGGCGAGCCCTCCGGGTGGGTCACGGAGCTCTTCGCGGTGACGTAGCCCGGCAGGTACGGGCCGTGGTAGCGGGAGCGGTCGATCAGGGTGTGGCGGGTCTCGCCGTAGGTGGCGATGGCCGCGCGGCGCACGGTGCCGTTCTCGTCCGAGACGTCGTTCGGCTCCTCCAGTACGGTGGCGCCGCTCGCGCGGGCGTGCTCGATGCACTTGTCGACGTCCGGGACCTCGAGCGCCAGGTCGACCACGCCGTCGCCGTGGCGGCGGTGGTGGTCCAGCAGCGGGCTGTCGGGCTGGACGCCGCCCTTGATCACGAAGCGGCAGGAGCCGGAACGGAGCACGTAGGACTTGCGGTCGCGGCGGCCGGTCTCCGGACCGGAGTAGGCGACCAGCTCCATGCCGAACACGACCTGGTAGAACTGCGCGGTCTGGGTGGCGTTGCCGACCACGAAGACGACCGCGTCCTGGGCGGTGACCGGGAACGGGTCGGCGGCCGCGTCGTGCTCGACGAGGCCGACGAGGCGGCGCAGCTGGTCGGTGTCGAGACCGGCCTCTCGCTCCTCGGGGGTCAACTCAAGGGCGTGGGACTGCGGGGTCATCGCTCGTTCCTCCACTCTGGGGCCTCGGCTCTGAGGCATCCGCTGGATCACGTGGATCCCGGCCGCACGGCGAACGGGTGGGCCGTGCGGTTGCGCAGAGCTTGCTCCTGTCGAGGTGGTTGGGCAACAGGTCGATTTTTCACTGCTCAATGTGTACAAGCTGGTCAGGAAATCCCGGCTCCGGCTGCGCAAAATGCGCTGCTCATCGGGGGTTGTCGCACGAATTCTGCGCAACCGACCATCAGGGTGTGCCGCCGGTGCGTTCGGGTCGGGGAAGGTGTCGCAGGAACCAGTCCGCGGCCAGCTCGGCGACCTGGTCCAGCGTGCCCGGCTCCTCGAACAGGTGGCTCGCGCGCGGCACCACCACCAGCTCGCTCTCACAGCGCAGCCGGGCCTCGGCCTGCCGGTTGAGGTCCAGGACGGTCGTGTCCAGGCCGCCGACCAGGAGCAGCGTCGGCGCGCTCACCCGGCCCAGTACCGCGGGAGCGGCGAGGTCCGGACGCCCGCCCCGGGAGACCACGGCGCGCACCACCGGGCCCAGGTCGGCGGCGGTGTGCAGCGCGGCGGCGGCGCCGGTGCTGGCGCCGAACAGGCCGAGCGGCAGGCCGCGGGTCTCGTCGAGCCCGTCCGGCCTGTCCAGCCGCCCGGCGACGGCGGTCAGCCGCGAGCCGAGCAGTGGTACGTCGAACACCTTGCGCCGGTCCGGTTCCTCGGCCTCGGTGAGCAGGTCGAACAGGAGGGTGCCGAGACCGGCCCGGTTCAGGTGCTCGGCGACGTACCGGTTGCGCGGGCTGTGCCGTCCGCTGCCGCTGCCGTGTGCGAAGACCACGATCCCGCGTGCCCCGGCCGGGACGGTCAGCCGACCGGCCAGGTGGACCCCGGCGGCGGGCACGGGCAGCACCAGCTCGCGGTCGACCTCGGCGTCGTGCCCCGACCGTTCGCCCCGTTCACCCCGTTCACCCCGTTCGCCCCAGGCCTCGGCCAGCAGCCGCAGCACCTCCTCGTCCTCGGTCTGCGAGAAGTCGGAGTAGAACTCGCCGATCGCGAAGAACGGCGACGGCGTGTCGACGCAGACCAGCTCGTCGGCGACCGGGGACAGCCGCTCCGTCCAGTCCCGGGGCGCCACCGGGACGGCCAGCACCACCCGGGCCGCCCCGCGGGCCCGCACGATCCGGCAGGCGGCCAGGGCGGTGGAACCGGTGGCGATGCCGTCGTCCACCACGACCACCGTGCGCCCGCGCAGCTCTGCGGGCGGACGGTCGCCCCGGTAGCGCCGCGCACGGCGCGCCAGCTCCGCGCGCTCGCGCCGCTCCACCGCCGCCAACTGTTCGTCGCTGACCCCGGCGAGCCCGATGACCTGCTCGTTCAGCACCCGGACGTCGTCCTCGCCGATCGCCCCCATGCCCAGCTCCGGCTGGTACGGCACACCGAGCTTGCGGATCACACAGATGTCCAGCGGCGCGCCGAGCGCGCTCGCCACTTCGGCGGCCACCGGCACTCCGCCCCTGGGCAGCGCGACCACCACGGTGCCGGGGCCGGCCAGGTGGCCCAGGCGGGCGGCCAGCCGCCGGCCGGCGTCGGTGCGGTTGGCGAAATGGGTTCCGGTGACGTGCATGACACGGCCTCCGAGTTCCACCGTACGCCGGTTGGCGCACGCGGATCCCGTCCGCCTGGTGGTCTTGTGGAGCCGACTTGTCGAGCCGCCTCGCACGGCCGCCTCGCACGGCCGCCTCGCACGGCCGCCTCGCACGGCCGCCTTGTAGGGCCGCCTTGTAGGGCCGCCTCGAAGGGCCGCGAGCCCGGGAGCGCGGCCGGGATCGGGACGGGACGGGGCGGGGCGCAACCCCAGGGCGGCCGGGACGGCGGGCGGCGTGCGATTACGGGCGTGCGAATCCGGGGGCGAGTCCGGGCGTGCGGGTCCGAACGTGCGGGTCCGGGGCATGCGAGTCCGGGGGTGCCGGTCCGCCGACCGGCACCCCCGGGGTCCTGCTGGTGTCGCCGTTCCCTACGGCCTACGGCCGCATCTCGTACGCGCCCGAGAGCGCCTCGACCCGGGCCCACACCCTCGCCGCGCGCTCGGCGTCCGCGACCGGGCGGCGCACGTTCGCCAGCGCCCAGGCGGCCTGCTCCTCGGTGGCGGAGGCCTTGCCGTGCAGCTCGGTCGCGTGCGCGGAGAAGTCGCGCACCAGGGCGTCGAAGATCCGGTCCAGCACGTCGCCACCCTCGTCGGACGCGGTCAGACCGGTCAACTCGGCCTGCTCCAGCACCAGCTGGCCGTAGACGATCAGCGCGAACAGCTGGCCGATCTCCAGCAGGAAGTCCAGGTCCGCCTGCTGCTCCCGGCCGGGCGCGTGCTTGAGCAGCAACTCGCAGAAGCCGTCGGCCTGTTCGCGGAAGCGGGCGACGTTCGGCAGCTGCGCGTGCCGGTCGTAGGCCGTGCGCCAGTCGTGGAAGCGGATCGCGCCCAGGCCACGGGCCGGGCCCTGGTGGAACAGGAAGGCGTCGTCGGCGGCGTCCAGCCGGGTCGGCACCGGAGCGTAGTCGGCGGGCTCGAAGAGGTAGTTGCCCATGAACTTGAGGATCAGCGCCAGGTTGACGTGGACAGTGCCCTCCAGCTTCGGCAGGCCGCGGATGTCCTTGGCGGCCTTGTCGAAGTAGGTGTCCGCCTCGAAGCCCTTGGCCGCGATGACGTCCCACATCAGGTCGATGACCTTCTCACCCTCAGTGGTGACCTTCATCTTGGTCATCGGGTTGAACAGGAGGTATCGGCGGTCCTCGGGGGAGGCGGTGCGGAAGTAGTCCACGGCCCGGGCGCTGAACAGCTTCATCGCCACCAGGCGGACGTACGCGTCGGTCAACTCCCGCCGCACGTGCGGGAAGTCGGTGACCCGCTTGCCGTACAGCACCCGGTTGTGGGCGTGCGTGACGGCCTCGTACATCGCGTGCTCGCAGATGCCTATGGAGGCGGTGCACAGGTTGAACTTGCCGACGTTGACGGTGTTCAGCGCGGCGTCGAAGGCGGCCTGCCCGGTGTGCAGCACGTCCTCGGCGCGCACCGGGTAGTCCTCCAGCCGGAACTCGCTGACGTACATCTGGGCGTTCACCACGTTCTTGACCAGGTGGTACGCCTCGTGGCGGCTGTCGGCGGCGAAGAAGACGTAGCCTTCCGGGCCTTCGACGTCCGAGCGGCGGCCGAAGACCGAGACCAGTCCGGCCACGTTGCCGTTGCCGATGTAGTACTTGGAGCCGGTCGCGGTGAAGCCGCCCTCGCCGTCCGGGGTGAGGATCAGGTCCGTGGAGTAGATGTCGGCGCCGTGGGTGCGCTCGGACAGTCCGAAGGCCATGACGTGGCCCTCGGTCAGCAGCCTGGCGGCGCGGGCCCGGACGGCCTCGTTCTCGCTCTGCCAGACCGGGCCGAGGCCCAGGATGGTGACCTGCCAGGTGTACCAGTAGCCGAGGCCGTAGAAGCCGAGGATCTCGTTCAGCTCGGCGATCCGGGCGGTGTCCCAACGCTTGTCGGGGTCGGCCGCGGACGGGGTCAGGAACTCCGCGAACAGGCCTTCCCGCGCGGCGAATTCGAGGAAGTCGCCGTACCAGGCACGGTCGACGTAGGTGTCGATGAGCGCCTTCTTGCCGCGGGACTCGAACCAGTCCACGGTCGCGCGCAGCAGGCGGCGGGTCGGCGCGTCGAACTGCGCGGGGTCGTAGGTGCGCGGGTTGAAGAGCATCGGGGGCTCCCGGGGGTCGAGGGTATGGGGGCTCTCAGCGAACGGATTTGAGGAAACAGACTTCGGCGAACGAGCTTCAGCGGGCGGAGCTACGGTGAGCGGGTTTCAGCAGACAGAGTTCAGCGAACGGATTTCAGAGAACAGATAACAGATAACAGATTTCAAACTTTGTTATCTGAACTCCGGGTCCTGAACCCCGCCACCGCCACCGCCACCGCCCCCGTCCGCGAGCCGGCGCAGGGTGGCGAGCACCTCGTCCAGCCAGGCGAGGGTCATCCGCTCGTACTCGATGCCGCCGCGCAGGACCACGTACTGGAGCTCCTGCGCGGTGTCGAGCGCGGCGAGGTCGGGGAAGTCCCGCTGCTCGCCGTGCAGGTAGCGGGCGAGCAGGGCGGCGTGGCCCTCGCGGTGCCGTTCGACCTCGGAGATCAGCGCGGCCGGGTCATCGAAGGCGGCGGCCCGGATCTTGACCGCGAGCTCGTGCCGCACGGTCTCCGGTTCGACCGGTTCCCGCAGCCAGTCGGCCAGCGCGGCCCGCCCGGCCCCGGCTGCCGAGTACACCTTCTTGTCCGGGCGGCCGTCCTGCGCGACCTCCTCCGCCGCGATCCAGCCGTCCGCCTCCATGCGCCGCAGCACCCGGTAGATCTGCTGGTGGGTCGCGGTCCAGAAACGCCCGATGGAGCGGTCGAAGCGCCGGGCCAGCTCGTAGCCGGAACCGGGCTGCTCCAGCAGCGAGACGAGGATCGCGTGCTCCAGTGCCATGCCCGCATCCTGCTATGCAACGAATTGCATAGGCAATGGGGCTCCGGAGTGTTGAGACGCAGGTCACCGGCGTGATCGGAAGGTTACCGATGATTCTGGACAATCAGGTGCAAAACATTGGATAAGCGCCACAATGGGTACGGGGCAAGCGCCTTCCAGGTTCCGGACCACAGGAGGTGGTATCGGTGGCAACCCATATCCCGACGGGCATGGAGCACCATCCGGACATCGTCGAACTGAGAGAACGCTACGAGCGGGTCACCTCGACCCCCCGGGCCCAGGGCATCGAAGCCCTGGCCGTACTGGCCGGCATCTTCCTGGCAGCATCGCCGTGGATCGTCGGCTTCACCGCATTCAGCACCCTGACCGTGACCTGCCTGATCGTGGGCCTGGCCTACACGGTGCTGATGGCCGGCTACGGTTCGGCCTACGAACGCACCCACGCGCGGGCCTGGGCGGCCACCGTGCTCGGTGCCTGGACGATCATCTCCCCCTGGCTCGTCTCCGGATCCGTCGCACAGGGCAAGAACATCGTGACATGCGTCATCGTGGGCGCCGTGATGTTCCTGCTCGGCCTCGCGGCGATCTCGATGGCCACCATGACGTCGAACGGAGCGTCGATGCGGCGCGGCCGGGCCGGCCGCGCGAAGGGCTGAGCTTCCCCGCAGCCCGGGGCCGGGGCGCGGAGGGCCTGAGTGCCCACCGCGCCCCGGTGCCCGTCCGCTGCACCTCGGACGTACGGCCGACGTACGTCCGTCGGCCGTACGGGGCGCTACGGGTGCGTCATCCGCAGCACGTCCAGCGCCTCGTCCAGCTGCGCTTCGGTGAGCCTGCCCTGCTCGACGTAACCGCGCTCGACCACCACCTGACGGATCGTCTTCCGCTCCGCCAGCGCCTGCTTGGCGACCTTCGCCGCCTCCTCGTACCCGATGTACCGGTTCAGCGGCGTCACCACCGAGGGCGAGGACTCCGCGTACTCGCGGGCCCGCTCGACGTTGGCGGTGACGCCGTCCACCGTCCGGTCCGCCAGCAGTCGGGCGCTGTTGGCCAGCAGCCGCACCGACTCCAGCACGTTGCGGGCGATCACCGGGAGCATCACGTTCAGCTCGAAGTTGCCGCTCGCGCCGGCCAGCGTCACCGTCGCGTCATTGCCGACCACCTGGGCGGCGACCATCAGCACCACCTCGGGCAGCACCGGGTTCACCTTGCCCGGCATGATGGACGAACCGGGCTGCAGGTCCGGCAGGTTGATCTCGCCGAGGCCGGTGCGCGGACCGGACCCCATCCACCGCAGGTCGTTCGCGATCTTCGTGAACCCGACCGCCACGGTGCGCAGCTGGCCGCTCAGTTCGACCAGCGAGTCCCGCGCGCCCTGCGCCTCGAAGTGGTTCCGGGCTTCGGTCAGCGGCAGCCCGGTGGTGCGGGCGACCTCCGCGATGACCGCCTCGGGGAAGCCGGGCGGGGTGTTGATGCCGGTGCCCACCGCCGTTCCGCCGAGCGGTAGTTCGGCGACCCGGGGGAGCGTCGCCAGCAGCCGTTCCCGCCCGTGCCGCACCTGCGCCGCGTAGCCGCCGAACTCCTGGCCGAGGGTGACGGGCGTGGCGTCCATCAGGTGTGTGCGGCCCGACTTCACCACCTGCGCGAACTCGGCGGCCTTGCGCTCCAGCGCCTCCGCCAGGTGCTCCAGCGCCGGGATCAGGTCGTGCGTGACGGCGGCGGTGGCGGCGATGTGGATCGAGGACGGGAACACGTCGTTGGACGACTGGCTGGCGTTCACCTGGTCGTTCGGGTGGACGGGCCGGCCCAGTCGCTCACCGGCCAGGGTCGCGATCACCTCGTTGGTGTTCATGTTGGACGAGGTGCCCGAGCCGGTCTGGAACACGTCCACCGGGAACTGGTCGTCCCAGCGGCCCTCCGCGACCTCCTCGGCCGCCGCCGCGATCGCCTCCGCCGTCTCCTCGTCCAGGACCCCGAGGCGGGCGTTGACCCGGGCGGCGGCCGCCTTGATCCGGGCCAGCGCGGCGATGTGCGCGCGCTCCAGCCGTTGGCCGGACACCGGGAAGTTCTCCACCGCCCGCTGCGTCTGCGCCTGCCACTTCGCGGCGGCGGGCACCCGCACCTCACCCATCGAGTCGTGCTCGATCCGGTACTCCTGCGAGTCGTCCCGCGCCATCTCCTGCACATCGGCCATCGCGCGCTGCACCTCCTGTACGGGCCCGCTCGGCCCGGTTCCGGGTTCTACGATCACGACAGCCGCGCACGGGCCCCGGGTATTTCCACCCGGAGTCGGTGACCTTCGCGCTACGGCCGGGCCAGGACGGTGCGGGCGGGCTCGACGCGGGCGAGTTCGGTGTGGACGAGTTCGCCGCGGACCAGTTCGCCCGGTTCGGTGCCGGCCCGGGCCACCGGCTCGCCGTCCGGGGACCAGAGACCGGAGCCGCCGGAGGTCGCCGGGAACTCGCCGCTGGCCCCTGCGCAGGTGGAGAGCATGCCCCAGATCCCGTGCGCGGTGGTCCGCTCCCGCAGGTGGCCGTCCCGGCGCTCGGCCTGGGCCGCACCCGGGCCGTACAGCGTGGAGGCGACGTAGGCGTCGATGCCGAGCGCGGCGGTCTCCTCGGCGTGCGTCGGGTCGGCGGCGTCCGCGCAGATCGCGAGGCCGAGCCGCAGGCCGTCCAGTTCCAGGACGACGGGCTTCGGGCCCGGGGTGAACCGGTCGAACTCCGGGCCGTGCAGGCGCATCTTCCGGTACACGACCTCGGCGCCCTCGCCGGTCACGGCCAGGGTGGCGATGGACTCGCTCCCGTCCGCCTCCAGGACCGGCGCGCCGACCAGGGCGACGGCACCGGCGGCGGCGCAGGCCTCGACCAGCGGGGCGAGGCGGTCGTCCGCCGGGTCGACGGCGGGGGCCGCCAGGTCGTAGCCGGTCAGCGAGAGCTCGGGGAAGACCACCAGCCGGGTCCTGGCCGTCCGGACGGCCTCGGCGTGCCGCTCGACGTTGACGGCCAGGGTG
>NZ_JAFLNG010000160.1 GCF_017427025.1 Streptomyces sp. FH025 | reverse complement strand
GTAGAGCGCGCCGACCTGGCGGATCGGGAAGTACACCTCGGGGGCGAGGATCAGGACCAGCAGCCCGGTCTCCAGGTCGAGGGTGCCGTCCACCAGCCGGAAGCCGATGGTGACCGCGACCAGCGCGACGGACAGGGTGGAGAGCAGTTCCAGCGCGAAGGAGGAGATGAAGGCGATCCGCAGGGTGCGCAGGGTGGCGCGGCGGTAGTCGGCGGTGATCCGGGCGATGGTGGCGGCCTGGGCGCGGGCCCGGTTGAAGACCTTGAGGGTGGGGAGCCCGGCGACGACGTCGAGGAAGTGGTGCGAGAGCCGGGCGAGGGTGTTCCACTGCCGGTCCATCCGGGACTGCGTGGCCATCCCGATGAGCACCATGAACAGCGGGATCAGCGGGAGCGTCCCGGCGATGACGGCGGCCGAGGTGAAGTCGGCGCCGACGATCCGCAGCAGCACGACCACCGGGACGACCACGGCCAGCGCCAGCTGCGGCAGGTAGCGGGCGAAGTAGTCGTCCAGCGCGTCGATGCCGCGGGTGGCGAGGGTGGTGAGCTCGCCGGTGCGTCGGCCCGCCAGGTAGGACGGGCCGAGCGCGGTGGCGTGGTCGAGCAGCCGGCGCCGCAGGGTGGACTTCACCCGGGCGACGGACCGGTGCGCGGTGAGTTCGGTGAGCCAGCCGACCAGCCCGCGCCCGACGGCGGTCAGGGCGAGCAGCACCAGCGGGGTGGTCAGCTCGCCGAGGCCGGCCCCGCGCTGGAAGGCGCGGACCACGATCTCGGCGATCAGGCTCGCCTGGGCGACCACCAGGGCCGCGCCCGCCGCGCCGAGGAGCACGGATCCGGCGAGGAAGGCCCTGGTGGTGCGGGCGTACCCGAGGAGTCGGGGGTCGACCGGCTTCACGGCGTCAGGCCTGGTCGATCGGGGTGGCCGGGTGGTGCCCGGGGATGTGCTGGACCCCGATCCGCTTGCGGAACACCCAGTACGTCCAGCCCTGGTAGAGCAGCACCAGCGGGGTGAACACGGCCGCCACGATGGTCATCAGCTTGAGCGTGTACGACGCGGAGGAGGCGTTGCTGACGGTCAGGCTCCAGGCGTCGTTCAGGGTGGACGGCATGACGTTCGGGAAGAGCGCCAGGAAGAGCATCGCGACCGCGGCCACGATGGTCGCCCCGGAGAGGACGAACGCCCAGCCCTCGCGGCCGATCTGGTTGGCGGCCAGGGCGCCGAGCAGGGCCAGGACGGCGATGACCAGCGCGACCAGGCTGCGGCCGTTGCCGCTGTCGGCCTGGGTCCAGACCAGGAAGACCAGGGCGAGGACGGCGGTCGCCAGCCCCGCCGCCAGGGCGGCCTTGCGGGCCCGCTCGCGGATCTCGCCGACGGTCTTGAGCGCCGCGAACACCGCGCCGTGGAAGGTGAACAGGCTGAGCGTCACCAGGCCGCCGAGCAGCGCGTACGGGTTGAGCAGGTCCCAGAAGGTGCCGACGTAGTTCTTCTGCGCGTCGATGTCGACGCCGCGCACGATGTTGGCGAAGGCCACGCCCCACAGGAAGGCCGGGAGCAGCGAGGTCCAGAAGATGGCCTCCTCCCAGTTGCGCTGCCAGCGGGCGCCGTCGCGCTTGGCCCGGTACTCGAAGGCCACGCCGCGGATGATCAGGCAGACCAGGATGATCAGCAGCGGGATGTAGAAGCCGCTGAAGAGCGTCGCGTACCAGTCCGGGAAGGCGGCGAAGGTGGCGCCGCCGGCGGTCAGCAGCCAGACCTCGTTGCCGTCCCAGACCGGGCCGATGGTGTTGATCAGCACCCGGCGCTCGGAGGTGTTCCGGGCGAGCGGCTTGGTGAGGACGCCGATCCCGAAGTCGAAGCCCTCCAGGAAGAAGTAGCCGATCCACAGGACCGCGATCAGCACGAACCAGACGTCGTGGAGTTGCATGTCAGATCCTCAGTTCCCCAGTCGTCGTGGCTCAGTACGCGAAGGCGAGCGGCTTGTCGGCGTCCTCGTCCGAGGACGGTCCGCGCAGGGACGGGTCCTTGGCCGGAGGCTGCTCGGTCACCACCGGGCCGGCCTTGGCGTACTTGACCAGCAGCCGGACCTCGACGACGGCGAGGACGGCGTAGAGCGTGGTGAAGGTGACCAGGGCGCCGATCTGGGTGCCGACGCTGACGTTGGGGGAGACGGCGCTGGCCGTGGTCATCAGGCCGAAGACGGCCCAGGGCTGGCGGCCCATCTCGGTGAAGATCCAGCCGAAGCTGTTGGCGATCAGCGGGAATCCCATGGTCAGGATGCCGATCCGCCAGCTCCACTTGGTGAGCAGCGGGCCCAGCTCCCGCTTCGGGGTGAGCATCAGCCGGGGCACCTCGGTGTCGCCGGTGCGGAACTCGGGGCGCAGGAAGAGCTTGCGCCGGGTGGTCCAGAGGCCGACCAGGCCGGCCACGAAGGAGGTCATCCCGAAGCCGATCATGAGGCGGAAGCCCCAGAAGGTGACGAAGACGCTCGGGATGTAGTCCTTGGGGTCACCGCCGTGCTGGGCGGCCTCGGCGGCGGCGGTGTCGTTGATGCCGGGGACGGGCGAGCTGAAGTCGTTGTGGGCGAGGAAGGACAGCACCCCGGGGACCTCCAGGGCGACCGAGTTGTGGCCCTTGCTGACGTCACCGACCGCGAAGATCGAGAACGGTGCCGGCGACTGGGTCTCCCACAGCGCCTCGGCGGCGGCCATCTTCATCGGCTGCTGCTCGAACATGACCTTGCCGAGGGTGTCGCCGCTGAGCGCGGTGCCGGCGCCGAAGACCACCGCGAGGACCAGGCCGAGCCGCAGCGAGGTGCGCATGACGGCGGTCTTCTTGGGGTCGGCGGTCTCGGGCCTGCGCTTGGCCTTCCAGAGGTGGAAGGAGGCGATGCCGACCATGAACGCGGCGCCGGTGAGGAAGGCGGCGGTCAGGGTGTGGAAGACGACGGTGAGGGTGGTGTTCTGGAACAGCACCCTGGCGATGTCGGTGAGCTGCGCCTTCCCGGTGGCCGGGTCGATCGTGTAGCCGACCGGGTGCTGCATCCAGCTGTTGGCCGCCAGGATGAAGTAGGCGGAGAGCACGGTGCCCAGCGCGACCATCCACATGCAGGCGGCGTGAACCTTCTTCGGCAGCTTGTCCCAGCCGAAGATCCACAGGCCGATGAAGGTGGACTCGAAGAAGAAGGCGATCAGCGCCTCCATCGCGAGCGGGGCGCCGAAGACGTCACCGACGAAGCGGGAGTAGTCGGACCAGTTCATGCCGAACTGGAACTCCTGGACTATGCCGGTGACGACACCCATCGCGATGTTGATGAGGAAGAGCTTTCCCCAGAACTTGGTCGCATGGAAGTACTTCTCCTTGTTCGTCCGCACCCAGGCGGTCTCCAGCCCGGCCACGATGGCGGCCAGGCTGATCGTGAGCGGGACGAAGAGGAAGTGGTAGACGGTCGTGATGCCGAATTGCCATCGCGCGATGGTCTCGTGAGCGATTGCCAGTTCCACGTCGCCCTCTCTCCAAGCAGCCCCGGGTGGGGCGTTTCAGGACAAACTTCACCTATAGCCGTAGACCGCTGCTCAACCACGCAAGCTTGTCCGCTTGTGAACGTGAACACGTTCACAAGGGCCAGTATCCATCATCCTTACGAGGGAAGTGCAGGTGGGGTGGGGTTGACAGCCGTGTGCGATGCGTCACGCGACGCTCCGCGACCTGCCCAGTCTGCGGAGCGACCGACCACCGGAGCAACGAACGCCCGGGCGGAACCCGGCCACTTCTTGGCCGAACCGTCGCTTGACAGGGCTCACCGCCGCTCGCCCCGACGGGCGCGGGGTGCTACGGGCGGGCGGGTCAGGCCCGGCGCTCGCCGGTGATCTCGGGGCCGATCACGAAGCCCTTGGCCGGACCCTCCGGGATCACGGCCTCCTTGCCGTACGGGATCCGGGTCGAGGAGGCGTACTCACCGCGCGCGGGGTCCGGGCCGGTGAGGATGGTGACGACACCTCCGTCGTCGTAGTCGTCGATGATCACGTACACGGGGATGCCGGCGGCCGCGTAGGCGCGCGGCTTGAGGTCCTGATCCCGGCGGTCGCGGTCGTCGGGCCACACGATCTCAACGACGAGGGGAACCCCGGACGCCATCACCCCTACGCCCTCGGGGTGTTCGATCTCGGCAGTGTCGTCGGGCACCACGAGAACATCGGGCTTCATCGCCTTCCGATCGGCGATCACGTGTCGGCCTCGCACCGGTCGGTATCCCGTCCCTTTCAGGTGCCTCTTCAACGGCACCATGAGGCGGCCGACCACCGGTGCGTCGCGGACGCTGGTGAAGATGGTGATCGTGATGACGTCTTCATCGATCTCCGCGCGCGCATTCTTCGGGACGGCGATGGCCTTCCATCCCTCCCACAGCCTCTGGTCAATGTCCACGACGATCTCCTCGTGCCCGGGTCAGCACGTGGACCGTCGCACAGGGCCAGGGGGCTGACCGGGTGAACGGTGGTGGGTTCACTCGATCGAGGAATCCGCCGGAGAACCCGTCAGCCGTGCGCCGGCAGTTCGACCCGGAAGGTGGCGCCCTGGCCGGGGGCGGTGTCCAGGGTGAGGGTGCCGCCGTGCGCGCGGGTGAGGGCGGTGGCGATGGCGAGGCCGAGTCCGGCGCCGCCGCCGTTGTCCCGGCTGCGGGAGGCGTCGACCCGGTAGAAGCGGTCGAAGACCTGCTGGGCCTGCTCCTCGGTGAGGCCCGGACCGGAGTCGGCGACCTCCAACAGGCAGACGCCGTCGGCCCCGCCGCCGACCCCGATCCGGACCGGGGTGCCGGGCGGGGTGTGCTTGACCGCGTTGCCGACCAGGTTGGTGACCACCTGCCGCAGCCGCGCCTCGTCGCCGAGGACGGGCGCCGCGCCGGGCGCGCCCGTGCCCGAGGGGCCGGTGAGCGCGACCGGCCGGCTCGGGTCCAGGGCGGTGACGTCGTGCAGGGCGTCGGCGGCGAGGGTGCGCAGGTCCATCGGGGCGAGGTCGAGCGGGCGTTCCTCGTCGAGCCGGGCGAGCACCAGCAGGTCCTCGACCAGCGCGCCCATCCGGTCGGCCTCGCTCTCGATCCGGGTCATGGTCCGCTTGACGTCCGCCTCGGTGGGCAGCGCGCCCATCCGGTACAGCTCGGCGAAGCCCCGGATGCCGGCCAGCGGGGTGCGCAGCTCGTGCGAGGCGTCGGCGACGAACCGCCGCATCCGGGCCTCGGACTCGGCGCGGGCGGCGAAGGCCGCCTCGATCTGGGTGAGCATGCCGTTGAGCGCGATCGACAGCCGTCCGACCTCGGTGCCCGGGGACAGCTCCGGCATCCGGTACGACAGTTCGCCGGCGGCGATCCGCGCGGCGCCCTCCTCGATCCGCCACAGCGGCCGCAGCCCGGCCCGTACGGCGAAGAAGCCGAGTGCGGCGATCAGCAGCAGGACGCCCCCGCCGATCGCCAGGAAGGAGGTGCGCAGCCCGTCGATGGTGGTGTCGACGTCCTCGCGGGAGACGGCCACCATGACGTAGGTCGGGTTGGTGGTCGGCGAGGCGTACGCGCTGGAGCCGGGGGCGGAGCCGCCCGCCGCGGCGCCGGGCGGGTGGGGCGGCTGGAGCGGCAGCACCAGGACCCGCCAGCTGTGGTGGCCGCGCTGGTCGGGCAGGTCGAAGGGGACGTCCGGGGCGGTCTGGGTCGGGTCCAGCCCGGCCAGCTGCGGCGCCGGGTCGCTGTCCGAGACGGGCTGGCGCATGACCGCCTGGACCTTGCCGTCCGAGGACAGGTACTGCACCAGGTACTGGCTGGGCAGGCTGATCCGGCGGCCGGCGATGGCGGGTTTGCCGACGGTCGGCGCGGTCACCTGGGCCGGGGGCTTGCGCGACAGCGGCAGCCCGTACCGCTGGAGCTGCTCGTCCAGTTGCTCCACCAGCTGCGCGCGTACGGTGCCGAGCACGAAGGTGTCGCTCACCGCGAGCCCGGTGGTGACCAGCGCGAGCGCGAGCACCAGCAGCCGGGCGCGCAGCGACAGCCGGGAGGAGAACCGGGCGAACACGGGACGGACCGGTCAGCCCTGCGGGGGGCGGCGCAGCGCGTAGCCGATGCCGCGCACGGTGTGGATCAGCTTGGGGCCGTGCGCCGGGCCGGAGTCGAGCTTGCGGCGCAGGTAGGAGATGTAGGACTCGACGATGGAGAGGTCGCCGCCGAAGTCGTAGGCCCAGACGTGGTCGAGGATCTGCGCCTTGGACACCACCCGGCCGACGTTGGCCATCAGGTAGTGCAGCAGCTTGAACTCGGTCGGGGAGAGCGAGACGACGGTGCCGGCGCGGGTGACCTCGTGGGCGATCGGGTCGAGGGTGAGGTCGGCGACCATCAGCCGCCCGTCCTCGGCGGGTCCGCCGGCCCGGCGCAGGATCGCGCGGATCCGGGCTATCAGCTCTTCGAGGCTGAAGGGCTTGGTGACGTAGTCGTCGGCGCCGGCGGCCAGGCCCTGCACCTTGTCGCCGACGCCGTCCTTGGCGGTGAGGAACAGCACCGGCAGGGGGTCGCCGGGGTGGCCGTGCGCCGGGCTGGCGATCTGGCCCCGGCTGGCGCGCTCCCGCAGCTTCTCGACCACGGTGAACCCGTCGAGGTCGGGCAGCATCACGTCGAGCACCACGAGGTCCGGCCGCTCGACGGCGACCAGCTCCAGCGCCTCCGTGCCCGTCGCGGCTGAGGCCACCCGGAAGCCGGAGAACCGGAGCGAGGCGGCGAGCAGTTCGCGGATGTTCGGCTCGTCGTCCACGACGAGGAGGAAGGCCTCGCCCTGGCCGCCGGCCACGGTGGAGCCGCCCGGTGTGGTGACAGTGCCTTGCACGGGGGTTTCGCCTCCCGGTCGGACGATGACGTTCAGCATGAGGCTAGCTTCCGGAGGCTATGCGACATGGATGAATGTTGGATTAACACCTTATCCGGCGGTTTCCCCACGACAAGCCCTTCGGCGAGGGCTCGATGGTGTGCGTACGGACCCGACCGCGCACAGTGAACGTCCTGCCCCTCCCGGAGACCCGGGGCTCCGGGTCTCCGGACCGGCCGACTCCTACGGTTCGAGGCGGTGCGGCCCCCGGAAGAGGAAGGTCGCCTCGCGGAGCGAGGACAGGCCGAGGGCGAGCATCAGCAGCCGGCCGAGGCCGAGGCCGAAGCCGCCGTGCGGCGGAGTGCCGTATCGGAAGCAGTCGAGGTACCCGGAGAGCGGACCGGTGTCCATGCCCTTCTCCCGGGCCTGGGCGACCAGGCGGTCGTGACGGTGCTCGCGCTGGGCTCCGGTGGTGATCTCCAGGCCCTTCCACAGCAGGTCGAAGGACTCGGTGACGGTCGGGTCCTCCTCCGGCCGCAGGTGGTAGAACGGGCGGACGGAGGCCGGGAAGCCGGTCACGAAGACGAACTCGTGCCCGGTCTCCTCCGCGATCAGCCGGTGCAGGATGCGCTCGCCCTCGGGGTCGAAGTCCTCCTTGACGCCCTCCCGGTCCCAGCCGGTGGCTCGCAGCCTGGCGAGGGCGTCGGCCATCGTGATCCGCGGGAACGGCAGCTCGGGGACCGTGACGCGGGTACCGAAGTGCTCGGCGATCGCCGCACCGTGCCGCTCGGCGACGGCGGCGAGCACCCGGTGCAGCATCCGCTCCTCGAAGGCCATCACGTCCTCGACCCCGTCGACCCAGGCGATCTCGACGTCGACGCCGGTGAACTCCGTGGCGTGGCGCGAGGTGAAGGACGGCTCGGCGCGGAACACCGGCCCGATCTCGAAGACCCGGTCGATGCCGCCCGCGATGGCCATCTGCTTGTAGAACTGCGGGGACTGGGCGAGGTAGGCGGTGCGGTCGAAGTAGCCGACCTCGAACACCTCGGCACCCGACTCGGAGGCCGTGCCCATGAGCTTGGGCGTGTGCAGCTCGGTGAAGCCCTCCTCGGCGGCGACCTCGCGCATCGCCTGCTCGACGGTGGTCTGGACGTCGAAGACCAGGTGCTGGGAGGGCCGCCGGAGGTCGAGGAAGCGCCAGTCCAGGCGCTGGTCGACGCCGGTCCTCTCGTCGATCGGCAGCCTGGGCTCGGCGAGCGAGACGACCTCGACGCTCTCCGGGACGATCTCCAGGCCGCCCAGCTTGACCTGCGGGTTCTCGACCACCTTGCCGGTGACCTTCACGGCGGACTCGACCGTCACGCGCTCGAAGGCCTGCTCGATCACGTCGTGCTCCCCGCCACGCCGGTGGGTGACCTGCACGAGCCCGGTGTGGTCCCGGACGAGGACGAACTGCATCCGCCGCTGCAGCCGGAGCGTGTTCACCCAGCCGTAGACGGTGACCGTCTCGTCGAGGTGGGGGCGGAGGTCTGCGACGAGGGTACGGGTCATGACGGGAACTCCCCGGGTTTGCGGACGCGTTGGTCGCGCCACGTCGACGGGCGGTAGACGGCCGCCCTGGGCTCGTTCACCCTAGGGGACGGGGCCGCGCGCGATCACCTCATTTACCCGGTCCGGCAGGCCGAGCCGGCCGCCGAGCAGAAACTCGCAGAACGGAACCCAAGTCACATAACGCCCTCTCAGGTCATTCCGGATCCATCGACCGCACCCGCGCCGGAGCCCCGGGCGGCTTCGGCCCAGAACGCCGGACCTCCCGGGAGCGAGCAACCTTTCGCCCCGCTCGCGGCATCAACGGAAGCGAAGGGCCACGGGAGGAGAGGGGCGCCGCACGCGAGGCGAGTCGAATCGGGTACAGAATTCCGCATTTCACTCCACCCATTCAGTACGTGTACGACTTGACCTGTCGGAGTCGACTTCCGGGTTCTGTTGCACAGCCGTGACAGCCACTCACGAAAAATCGTTCGACCAGCAAGCTCCGAGGGTTAGCATTCCGGAATGGAATCGAATCTCCCGCCGATACGAAATTCCTCCGACGACGCCGAACTCCGCCCGTCCCGCAACGCGCCGCTTCGGCTGGCCCGCTCCGGTGCGACCTTCCTGGGCGTGAGCGTCGTCTCCGGTGTGCTGCTGGCGGGCCTCGTCCTGCCCGCCGCCGGCGGGATCGGGCTGACCGCCAAGGGCACGGCGGAGAGCTTCCAGAACATCCCCGACGACTTCAAGACCCCGCCGCTCACCCAGGCCACCCAGATCTTCGACGCCAAGGGCGGCCTGATCGCCAAGGTCTACGAGCGCGACCGCACCGTCATCGCCCCCGAGCTGATGTCGCCGTACATGCGGCAGGCCCAGGTCGACATCGAGGACGCCCGTTTCTACGAGCACGGCGCCGTCGACCTCAAGGGCGTCCTCCGCGCCATCAGCAAGAACGCGGAGAGCGGCACCACCTCCCAGGGCGCGTCCACGCTGACCCAGCAGTACGTGAAGAACGTCAACGTGGAGAAGGCCGGCGACGACCAGGACGCCGTCCTGGAGGCCCAGCGCAAGACCCTGGGCCGCAAGATCCAGGAACTCAAGGTCGCGATCAAGCTGGAGGAGGAGCTGAGCAAGGACCAGATCCTCACCAACTACCTCAACATCACGTACTACGGGAACGGCGCCTACGGCGTGGAGGCCGCCTCCCAGCGCTACTTCAGCAAGCCCAACAAGGACCTGACCATCGCCGAGGCGGCGACGCTCGCCGGGCTGGTGCAGAACCCGTCGCAGTACGACCCGAAGCGCTACCCCGACAACGCGGTCAAGCGCCGCAACGTCGTCATCGACAAGATGCTGGAGAACAAGCACATCACCGCCGACCAGGCGAAGGAGGCCAAGGCCGCCCCGCTCGGCCTCAACTACCGGGATCCGCAGAACGGTTGCATCACCGCCCAGGCCGGCATGGGCTTCTTCTGCGACTATGTGCGCCACGTGGTCAAGCAGGACCCGGCGTTCGGCCCGGACGCCGCCGAACGCAAGAAGTTCTGGGCCCAGGGCGGTCTGAACATCTACACCACGCTGGACCCGGACAAGCAGGCCGCCGCCCAGAACGCGGTGAGCAGCAACGTGCGGGTCACCGACAGCGTCTCCGCCGCCGCCACCATGATCGAGCCCGGCACCGGCAAGATCCTCGCCATGGCGCAGACCCGCCCGTACGGCCTGGTGAAGGAGAAGAACCAGACCGTCGTCAACCTCAACGTCGACGCGGCGATGGGCGGCGGCAACGGCTTCCAGCCCGGCTCCACGTTCAAGCCGGTCGTCGCGGCCGCGGCCCTGGAGGCGGGCCTGCCGGCGACCCAGGAGTACTCGGCCCCGAACAAGCTCGAATACCCGACGATGAAGACCTGCGAAGGGACCTGGAAGAACGAGGCCCGGCCCAAGACGGAGGTGCCCAACGAGAACCCGAACGAGAAGGGCCCCTACCAGCTGAAGACGGCGATGGCCCTCTCGGTCAACACCTACTTCGTGCAGATGGAGCAGGAGATCGGCCTCTGCGCGGTCAAGCAGATGGCCAACAAGCTCGGCATCACCGCCAAGGCCAGCGGCAAGCCCCTGGAGGAGGTCCCCGCGATGGCCCTGGGCGTCGAGGAGATGAGCCCGCTGACCATGGCGAACGTCTACGCGACCTTCGCCGCCGAAGGCACCCACTGCGACCCGATCGCGATCAACAGGATCACCACCGTGGACGGCAAGGACGTCCCCGTCCCGGCCGGCCGCTGCGAGAAGGCGTTCTCCGAGTCGACGGCACGAGCCATGAACACCATCCTGAACGGCGTGACCGAGAACAAGGGCACCGGCGCGGCGCTCAACCTGGATGACGGTCGGCAGATCGCCGGCAAGACCGGCACCTCGGACCGCAAGAGGGCCGCCTGGTTCAACGGCTACACCCCGCAGCTCGCCACCGCGGTCTGGCTCGGCGGCCCCGCCGGCGGCGTCGAGATGCGCAACATCACCATCAACGGGAAGTACCACACCGAGGTGTTCGGCGCCGACGGCCCCGGCCCGATCTGGCAGGACGCCATGAACCAGGCCCTGCGCGGCACGCCCAAGAAGTCCCTGCCGATGGACGACATCCCCGACTCCGTGTCCAGGACCGACTCGTCGTCCAGGCCCGAGTCCACGTCCAAGCCCGACTCGTCGTCCAAGCCCGAGTCCACGTCCAGGCACGACCCGGCGTCCAAGCCCGAGTCCACCTCCAAGCCCGACTCGTCGTCCAAGCCCGAGTCCACCTCCAAGCCCGACCCGGGCAACATCGGGGACGACACCGACTCGCCGTCCACCACCCCGCCCGGCTCGCAGCACTGACCGATGGCACGACGGTGGCCCCTTGCTCACTCGCAAGGGGCCACCGTCGTGTCTAACGGCGGGTGAGACGGGTGAAGGTGACGCCGCCGGGGAAGGCGGTGCGCTCGGCGACGTCGAACACGGTGGGGTCGAAAGCGCCGTCGAAGGCCGGGATTCCCGCGCCGGCGACCACCGGGTAGTTCTTGATGAGCAGTTCGTCGATCTCGGGCAGGAGGGCGCCCGCGAGCTTGCCGCCACCGCAGAGCCACACGTCCAGGCCGGTGCCCTCCTCCTGCTTGAGCGCGCGGACGAGGGCGAGCGGGTCGTCCGGGACGACGGTGACGGCCGGGTCCGTACCGGGCCCGAGGGTGCTGGAGACCACGTACTGGCGCAGGTGCGCGTACGGGCTGGTGATCCCCGCGTCGAGGGCGGGGCGGTAGGCGCCGAGGCCCATGAGGACGGTGTCGAAGCGCCGGTTGGGCGCGTCGGTGAGGCCCGAGGCGGCGCGGTAGGCGGTCGGGACGGTCTCGGGGTACAGGGCGCCGTGCCAGGCGTAGTAGGCGGCGGTCTGCTGTTCGTCACCGGCGGGGAAGAAGTCGGCCTCGCCGCCGGGGCCGGAGATGCGGCCGTCGAGCGTGACGGCGACGTAGTACACGAGCTTTCGCATAAGCTGATGACTCCAAGCGCAGTACTATGAGCGAAGTGGTTTGATCGTAGTACTACAGATGGAGTGGTGTCCATGGTGAGACGGAACGACCAGCGGCGCGCCGCCCTCGTCGACGCCGCGATCGAGGTGCTGGCCAAGGACGGCGCACGGGGCCTGACGTTCCGGGCGGTGGACGTGGAGGCCGCCGTACCCGCCGGCACGGCGTCCAACTACTTCGCCAGCCGCGACGACCTGCTCACCCAGGCCGGCGCCCGCGTGTACGAGCGGCTCCAGCCCGACGAGGCCACGATCACCCGCCAGCGGGAGGCCGGCCGCGACCGCGAGACCTACGCGGAGCTGATGCGTGAACTCGTGGGCCGCGTCGCCTCGTTCCGGACCGGCTACCTCGCGCTGCTCGAACTCCGCCTGGAGGCCACCCGCCGCCCCGAACTGCGGAAGGTCCTCACCGAACGGGTCCGGGCCGACGTCGACGCCAACGTCGCCTACCACGAGGCGTCCGGCCTGCCGGGCGACGCCATGGCCGTCAAGTTGCTGATCCTGGCGCTGAACTGGCTGATCGTCGAACAGCTCACCCTGCCGGACGTCTTCACCGAAGCCGAGCGTGAAGAACTGGTGGCAGCCGCGGTCGAGCGCATCGTGGCGGCGGAGTAGCCGGGAGGCATCCGGCCCCGGGCAC